>JAGREZ010000181.1 GCA_020446285.1 Geminicoccaceae bacterium | reverse complement strand
CTCCACCACCATCACCGCCGCCGCCATCTCCACCGCCGTCATCATCATCGGCAAGGCGATCGGCTGTCGGATCCACCGTATCATCCAGAAGATCACCGGCGAAATAGAGTTCGGTCGGCCCGATGGGGCCGAGCGGGTCGAGACCGAGTCCCATCGAACCCGGATCGTACTCTCCGAAAGCAGCGCCACCACCGGTATTCGTGCCATTCTGCTGCTCGCCGGCAGCTGGCTCGGTTGCGGTGCCATCGAGATTTTCCGCGACATAGGTCTCGGCACGCTCGAGCAGGTCTGTCGCGGCAACGGCCGGGCCATCGAGCAGGGAGAGCGTGTTGACCTGGCCGCCGGAGATGAAGAAGTTCTCCAGTATCAGCACACCGCCATTGCCGAGCGTAACGATCAGGTCGCCACCGTCGACGGCATAGGTCGCGGTGCGCGGGTCGAAGGCCGAATCCAGAAGCCGGACATCGGAACCCTCCTGAACGAGGGCGGTGACCCGCACACCCGCTCCGGGCACCTCGAAATCATCCGGGATGCGGACGATGATGTTGTCTTCCGCCACCTCATCGGCTTCAACCGTGGCGTCGACCAGCTCGTTTTCCGGCTCACTGTTCGCCAGCGCGCCTTCCGGCACGAGCTCCCGGGGCTCCGCTTCCGTCGCCTGGGCGACGACGATATGGTCATCCGAGGACAGCTCCGCTATGACCCGCGGCGAGACCTGGTCCTGCATGTCGTGAACTCCTGGATCGAAACCGACGTTATGGTTTACGGCTTCAGCCTTATCTTTAACTCAAGCTTAACCTATAGGTGGGATTAATGCTCCTCAATCGCAAAGCGGCCACTGGGTGAATATCATGGTGCGTGTTGCACCCCACGCGATCGAGGAGCGATCCGAATGATACGCAAGACAATGCGGATCGGGGAGGTACGGACCTCGATCAAACTGGAAAGTGAATTCTGGGACTACCTCAAGGAGGTGGCAGACTCCCGGGAAATGCGGCTTTCCGCGCTTGTCAACGAAGTTGCACAGGCCACACCGGACCGAACCAATCTCGCGTCCACGTTGCGCACTTTCGCGCTCGTCCATGCCCGTCTGCGCTGCCAGTCGTTGCAGCGGGAACTCGACAAGCTGTCACTCGCCGGCAACACTCAGGATCTCGTCCGGATCATGGAAGCCTGCCCGCTCCCGTGTCTGGTTCTCGATGGCGAACGATGCATCCGTCAGATCAACCGGGCTTTTGCGTTCTGGTTGAATGTCGATTCGAAAGCGACCCTCGGCCAGCGCCTCGACAATATCATGATCCTGCGTGGTCCCGGCATGAAGGAAATGTGGTCGAGCCTGCTCGACGGGCGGATGGCCCGTGCCGGCTTCAACGCCACCTATGTCTCGCCGGGCAAGGTCAGAACGTCGCAGGCGCTTGCCGTCGCCCTGTCGGCGACCGCCGCCGATCCGAACCGCAGGGGCTGTATCGTCCTCTTCGAGACTCTCGCCGGCCGCAACTGATCCTTCCGCCAGCCTCGACACCGCTCCCGTTGTCCCGCCCTTGCCCCGACCACGTCGTCATGGCAGGGCTTGAAGCGGTCTTCGCATCCGGCAGCCACACGGGGTGGCAAGGGGCAAGACGGGAGGACGACGGACATGAACTACCGCAAGCTCGGGCGCAGCGGCCTCAAGGTATCGCCGCTCTGTCTCGGCACGATGATGTTTGGCGACCAGACGGACGAGGCGACATCGCGTCGGATCATCGACATGGCGCGGGACGCGGGCGTCAATTTCATCGACACCGCCGATGTCTATAATGGCGGACGCTCCGAGGAGATCACCGGCCGCGCCATTGCCGCCGACCGCGACCGGTGGATTCTCGCGACCAAGCTTTGCAACCCGATGGGCGACGGCCCCAACGAACGCGGCCTCTCGCGCAAATGGGTGATACAGGCTTGCGAAGCTTCGCTCGCACGGCTCGAGGTCGACTATCTCGACATCTGTTATCTGCACAAGGAGGACCATGACACACCGCTCGACGAAACGGTCGGTGCGCTCGCCGAACTCGTCCGTCAGGGCAAGATCCGCTACATCGGCCTTTCCAACTACCGTTCATGGCGCATCGCCGAGATCTGCCATCTGTGCGACCGGGCCGGCATCGATCGGCCGGTGGTGCTGCAACCCTATTACAATATCATGAACCGCATGCCGGAAATCGAGTTGCTGCCGGCATGTGATTTCTACGGCCTCGGCGTCGTACCCTATTCGCCGCTCGCACGCGGTGTGCTCACCGGCAAGTACACGCCCGGCGAGACACCTGCCGAGGGCAGCCGCGCCGCACGCCGTGACAATCGCATGATGCAGACCGAATGGCGCGAGGAAAGCCTCGTGATCGCACAGAAGCTCAAGACGCGCGCGGAGGAGAAGGGCTGCACGCCGGGACAGTTCGCCGTAGCCTGGGTCCTGAACAATGTGCTCGTGACGAGCCCGATCGTCGGCCCGCGCACGAGCGAACAGATGCAGGACTATCTGGGCGCCATCGATGTCGCCTTCGGCGCCGAGGACGAGGCGCTGGTCGACAGTCTCGTGACGACCGGCCATTCCTCGACGCCCGGCTACAACGATCCCGCCTATCCGATCGAGGGACGACGCCCGCGCAGCGGCTGACGAACGGACCGGAGCCGGACTGTTCGATCTTGAGCTGCGCACCCGGATCGGCCAGAACGTCGCGGAACAGTCCTCCCGTCCCCCTCGATGGAATTGCGAATGCGCGCTGCCTTCATTCATGCTCCTTTCGATGTCCGCATCGGCGAACTCGGCGAACCTGTCGCTGGTGAGGATGAAATCCTGGTCGACATCGAGAGCGTCGGAATCTGCGGCAGCGACCTGCATTACTACAAGGAAGGCAGCATCGGTGCCGCCCAGCAGATCCGGGCCCCCTTCGTGCCGGGCCACGAATTTTCCGGGCGGGCGCGAACGAGCGTTCCGGAACGCGGCATCGAGGCGGGCGGGCTCGTCATCGTCGACCCGTGCCAGCCCTGCGGTCAGTGCGAATGGTGCAGGCGCAACGAACACAATCTCTGCCCGAATGTCGTCATGATCGGTGCGCCACCGGGCAATGGCGCCATGACCGCGACGGTCGCCGTGCGCCGGGACCAGCTTTTCGCAGCACCGCGCAATTTCGATGCCGCGGCGGCGGCGATGGCCGAACCGCTCGGTATCGGCGTGCATGCCATGGACCTCGCCCGCCCGCATTGGTTCGAGGAGGTGGCGATCCTCGGCGCCGGCCCCATCGGTCTCATCATCCTGCAACTGGTCCGTCTCGCCGGCTGTGATCGGGTCTCGGTCATCGATCCCGTGGAATATCGACGTGAAAAGGCGCTCGGGCTCGGCGCGGCGCGGGCCTCCGCCGATCATGCCGACATCGCCGGATGGACCGGTGGACGTGGCGCCGATCTGGTCATCGAGGCGACCAACAGCCCGGACGGCCTCCAGCATGCCGCCAACGCAGCCCGTATCGGCGGCCGCTGTCTGATCGTCGGCATCCCCGACGGCAACAGCTACAGCATCGAAGCCGCGACACCGCGCCGCAAGCAGCTTTCCGTGACCTTCTCGCGGCGCATGGGCGATGTCATGCCCCGCGCTATCCGGCTGATCGAGGACCAGCGGG
>JAGREZ010000180.1 GCA_020446285.1 Geminicoccaceae bacterium | reverse complement strand
CGACGAGTTCGTGGGCGCTCTCCTCGCAGAATGCCTCGAAGTCGGACGGCGAGGACGGGTCCGTTGACAGGACGGTGACGAGATCGCCCGGCGCGAGGACCATCAGTGCCTGCCGCGCCTTGAGCAGCGGCACGGGGCAGTTCAGGCCACGCGCGTCGATGAGCGCGCTCGCGGACTTCCCGCTGTCGGTTCCTGCCCCGCTGTCGGTTCCAGCGGTGTCGGCTTGGTTGCTCATCTATCGGCGCTCATATGTCGGTTCCCGGTGCAGATCGAATGTGTGTGGACGGGATTTCCCCGTCATGCCTCTTTTCCGGAACGAAGTCGCCCGGTTATAGACATGACGACGGGACATAGCGAGAAAGGCTGAACATGCGCATCGGAATTCTGCAGGCGGGTCATGTACCGCCCGAGCTTGCCGCGAGCCACGACGATTACGGGATGATGATCCAGAGGATGATCGCGCGCGGCGGTCGGGAATTTTCCTTTGTGATCTTTCCTGTGGTCGACGACCGGTTCCCGTCGGCCATCGATGAATGCGACGGCTATGTCATCAGCGGCTCGCGCTTCGGCGCCTATGAGGATCATCCCTGGATCCGCAGGCTCGAGCAGTTCATCCGCGACTGTTTTGCCGCCTCGCTGCCGATGGTCGGCATCTGTTTCGGTCATCAGATCATGGCGAAGGCGCTCGGCGGACGGGTGGAGAAGGCGGCCGCCGGCTGGGGGGTGGGAACGCACGAGCACAGGCTTTTGAGCGCACCCGGCTGGCATGATCGCCCGTCCATAGAGATCAATGTGATGCATCAGGATCAGGTGGTCGAACTGCCGCCGGACAGCCGCGTGATCGCAAGCTCGTCCTTCTGTCCCGTCGCCGCCCTGGAATTCGCGGACAACGGCCTGTCCTTTCAGGGGCACCCCGAGTTCAACAACGGCTACGAACGCGCACTGATCGAAGCCCGGCGGGGTCGCGTCGTGCCGGAGGCGGTCGCCGACACCGCGCTCGCAAAGCTGCCGGGCGGCGATCTCGCCCGCGATGCCGACACGCTCTCGCGCTGGATCGCGGATTTCCTCCATGCCGCCCATATGCGCCGCACCGAAGCGGCCGTCGCCGCTGTCGACAGTTCGTCAACGCGCCCTTGAGCATGTGAGAAACGGAATGGAGATCGAGAGCGGGATCGCCGGATATGCGGATGAGCTGACGGCCATCCAGCGTGACCTGCATCAGCATCCGGAACTCGGATTTCAGGAGGTGCGGACCTCGGGCATCGTTGCCGAAAAGCTCGAAAGCTGGGGCATCGAGGTGCATCGCGGCCTTGGCGGGACGGGTGTCGTCGGCGTCATCGAGGGACGCGCGGGCAAGGGGCGGAGCATCGGCCTTCGCGCCGACATGGATGCGCTGCCCATCGAGGAACGGACGAATCTCCCCTGGCGCTCGCGGACACCCGGCATCTTTCACGGTTGCGGTCACGATGCACACACGACGATGCTCCTCGGCGCTGCCCGCCATCTCGCCTCGAGCCGGAATTTCGCCGGTCGCGTCGTGCTGATCTTCCAGCCGGCCGAGGAGGGGCTCGGCGGCGCGCGGGCGATGCTCGCCGACGGCCTGTTCGACAGGTTCCCCTGCGACGAGGTCTACGGCATTCACAATTCGCCCTACCACGCTCCGGGCGAGGTCGGCATACGTCCGGGAACGGCCATGGCCGGCGCCGATTTCTTCGATATCCGCATCAATGGCCGCGGCAGCCACGGGGCGATGCCGCAGGTCGCGCGCGATCCGATCTATATCGCGACCACGCTCGTGCAGGCGCTGCAGTCGATCGTCAGCCGCAATGCGACGCCGACCGATCCGGCGGTGCTGTCGGTCACCCAGTTCCACAGCGGCTCCGCCTACAATGTCATTCCCGACACGGCAACCGTCTCCGGGACGATGCGCATGTTCTCCGACGGGCTGCGCCGGCTGATGCGCGAGCGCATGCGCACGATCTGCGAGGGCATGGCGGCGAGTTTCGAGGTGGAGATCGAGGTCGAGATCCGCGACATCTTCGAGGTGCTCGTCAATGATGCCGACCTTTCCCGTGCGGTGGCCGATGCCGCCGGCGAGATCGTCGGCGCGGAGAAGGTCTCGATGAAGTCCGAACGGACCATGGGCAGCGAGGATTTCGCCGACATGCTGCGGGTCGTTCCCGGCGCCTATTTCACGCTTGGACACAAGGGCGAGGTGCCGCTGCACAATCCCGGGTTCATTCTCGACGAGGGGATCCTGCCGGTGGGCGCATCGATCTTCGCGCGGATCGCCGAAAGGCGCCTCGCTGTCTGAAGACGGCATATCTCCCGCTTTCCGGGCCTATCTTCAGGGCGGGCAAGGTTGCGGCCTGCATGAACGGCTGGCAGTCTTCAGCGGACCGACATCGAACAAGGGAGGTTGAACATGTCGATTGTCAGGCATTTCGTGGCCGTGGCCGGCCTTGCCATCGTCGCTTCGCTGGCAAGTGTCGCCGAGGCCCAGGACAAGACCATCAAGATCGGCTTTCTCGGCTCCGAGACGGACGAGGACTGGGAAGGATCGATCGTCTTCAAGGATTATGTGGAAAGCCGCACCAATGGCGGGATCGCGGTGGAGATCTATCCCTCGGCGCAGTTCTGCGGCAATTTCCGCGAATGTATCGAGGGCGTGCAGGCGGGCACGCTGGAAGTTACCATCTCCACCATCGGCGGCTTCGGCAACATCTTCCCGGCCGGACAGGTCCTCGACATTCCCTACATGTTCCGTGACGACCGGGTGGCCGAATGCGTATTCGACGGCCCGTTCACCCGCGAACTGCGCGACGCCGTCCTCGCCGAGATCCCCTCGCTGCGACTGATGGCCATCGGCAATACCGGCGGCTGGCGGAATTTCGCCACCGTGAGCAAACAGATCCGGACGCCCGCCGACGTCGCGGGACAGAAGATCCGCACCATTCCCGCCGACATCCAGATCGAGATGGTCAAGATGCTCGGCGGCAATCCCACACCCGTCGCCTGGCCCGAAGTCTACACCTCGCTCGCCACCGGCGTCGTCGAGGGCACGAAGAACGGCATCACCGACATCGTCTCGATGAACTTCCAGGACCATCTGCGCTATCTGACCCTCGATGGCCATGCCTACATGGCCGCTCTCTGGTGGCTGAACGGGGATTTCTGGGAAAGCCTCGACGATGCCGAAAAGCGCATCGTCCATGACGCCTTCCAGCATCTCAAGGACGTCACCCGCGCCGCACCCATGCGCAACGGCATCGCCGCCTACGAAGCCTTCCGCGAGGCCGGCGGCGAAATCTACGTTCCGGGCCCCGAGGAAAAGAAGGCCTTCCAGGACGCCACCGCCGGCATGAAGGACTGGTTCATCGCGCAATATGGCGATGAATGGGTCACGAGGCTCGATGCCGCCATCGCCGACTGCGAGGCCGACATCGAAGCCGAACTGCAATAGCGTCAGGCGGCATGCAAGCGCGTCACGCCGGCTTGCGGTGTGACGCGCAACGCCGACCGTGTTGTTCGGCAGCATTTGTCCGGCTGTATGCGATAAATTCCCCAATTGTATAGATTCACCGCGAGCCAAAGCCCTGTCTACAATCAGGCTTTTCGGAATCTCTCGCGCGTGTCGTCGGCATGGAAGCTGTATACAGGTCTGGTCGCCGCGGCGATGGCGGCGTCCTCGGCGTCGCGCAAGCGGCAGCGTTCGGCCAGGATCGCGTGCGGGTCGGGGACCAGTCGGTGGACGTGAACGGCGAGCCATCTGGCGAGGAGCTTCGATTTCCTCGGCTTCACCCACTACATGCGCAAGCGCCCGAAGCGCGGCTACCGCCTTGCTCGTAAACCGGCCGAGGACCGTCGCAATCGCTTTCTGGCGCGGGCCAAGGCGTGGGTCACCGAGCATCGCCATCTGTCGCCCTGGTTTCACGCCAAGGTCCTGCGCCGCAAGCTTTTGGGCTACTACGCCTATTTCGGTTTGCGGCACTGTCTGTCGACACTACGCCACATCAAGTGGCACACCGAAAGGCTCTGGATCACGGCGCTGCGTAACCGTAGCCAACGGCACAAGCTCCCTTGGAGCCGCGTGGCCAACCAGCCATGGTTTCGTATGCTGCCCGAACCCAAACTGCGCTAACGCAGCGGAGGCAACACCTGGGAGCCGGATGCCTTAATCGGGCACGTCCGGTTCTGCGAGGGGGGCGGTCAGAAATGACCGTCCCTACCTCACCGGAAATCATTTCCCCCGGTCTTGTCCTTCTCCTGAAATCGCCTGCGATCAACGGGCAGCGAGGCCTTCGAGGATGGATCAGGTCGGGGGGGCGAGGGCGATGACGCGGGCGGCGGCCTGGCGGACTTCGTCCGCGATTGCCGTGGATGGTGTGCGAAAGGGTTTGCCGAGGGGGACGGCAAGGCCGCGTTCATAGAGCTGTTCGTGAAATCCCGAAAGATCGCGCGCAAAGCCCAGAAGGCCCCGTGCCCGAAGCCAGTCACCCGGCTGCGAGCCGGGTTCGAGGATCCGTGTGGTCGCGATGGAGCGCCAGAAACGTGACGATCTTTCCGTGGGCAGGGCGAAGATGGCGAGCGGCTTGCCCAGTCCCAGAACCTCGACCTGCATCGAAATGCTGTCGCCGGTGACGACGAAGCGATCGGCGAGCGCGAGCAGCGCCTGATAGGGATTGTCGCTGTCGGGATCGACGCCGAAACGGAAGATCCGCGACGGGCTCCGGATCTCTTCGGCGAGCGCTCCGGTCACCTCCTGGCCCGTGCGTCTGCTCGTCGTGACGAACAGCGAACCGCCGTCACGCCCGACCATGCTTGCGAGTTCGCCGGCGAGCCCGCGGCCGGTGTCGGCGTCGAAGCGAAAGGGACGGGTCCGGCCACCGACGAGAACGGCGGTGAGCGGTCGCGGCATGTCCGCCAGCGTCCCGCGCCACCGTGCGGCGGCCTCCGCGAGACGGGCCGGATCGGCGCGCATCAGGGGAAGCCGCAGCGGGTACACATTGTCCGCTTCGGGGAGCCGGTACTGGGGCGGCGTGATGACCAGATCGAAACGGTCCAGCCAGCGTTTGGGCCGGCCGATGAGCACGATCCGGGTCGTCGGCGAACGCTCCCTGATCCAGAGGGCGGCCATGCTCGGCCTGCTGCCGATCGTGATCAGGATGTCCGGCCAGGGTGGTTTGAGCCTGTCGGACAGGTCCGGATCGAGATGATCGAGCGAGGGGCGAAAGCGTGGCTTGCCGAACTGGAATTCAGCTTTCATGCGAAGGTTGCGGACCTCGCTGGTCCATGGCAAGGCCGCCGCAAGTGCCCGAACCTGCGCATTGTCGCCCAGTTTTTCGGCAAGCAGAAGCCAGACGCGCGGGGTTCCCGGAGGATGTTCCCTGTTTTCCTGTTCCATTGCCGCTCTATAGGGCGTTTCCCGAACGGGTGTCATCGGGAAACGCCCTGTCGACTTGTTTCGTCGCATTTCCTTGCCGTTCAATCGTTCCGGCTGAACGGGAAAAGCTTGTCGCGGCCGGATCGTCCGTTCCAGTGAAGTCATGAACGGCAGGCAAATGGTCGCAGAATAACAGGCGCGGGTGAAGGGAGGGAACGGGACGGCAGGTCAGACCGGCGCGGTCGATATGCGATGCTGCACTTCGCGCTCGTTTGCGACCACCCAGGCGGGAATGTCATCGGCCTGCATCGGGCGGGCGAAGAAGAAGCCCTGCAGCTGATCGCAACCGAGCCCCGAAAGCCAGTCGGCGGTGACCTTGTTCTCGACACCCTCGGCGACGACGCGCAGGCCGAGGCCATGTGCGAGCTTGACCACCGAGCGGACGACGACCGCCGAACCCTTGTCATGCGCCATGCCGTCGATGAAACCACGGTCGATCTTGAGCTCGTCGATGGGAAGGCGCTGGAGCATCGGCAATGAGGAATAGCCGGTGCCGAAATCGTCGAGAGACAGGGAGACGCCGAGTTCATGAAGGCCGCGCATGACCTCGAGCGTGCCGTCCGGATCATTCATGATCGCGGCTTCCGGTATCTCCAGGAGGAGCCGGTCCGGCCTGCCGTGCCAGTTGGCGAGGAGAAGACGGAGAATCTTCGGGAAGGTCTTGTCCTGCAGCCACTTGCCGGAGAGATTGACGGCGAGCGAGATGTCGAGACCGGCATGCCGCCACTGCCTCTGTGCTTCGAGACAGGTATTGAGGACCGCAAGCGTGAGCGGCATGATCAGGCCGGTCTGTTCCGCGAGCGGAATGAACTCGGAGGGCTCCAGCACGCCGCGTTGCGGGTGTTCCCAGCGTACCAGCGCCTCGACACCGGAAATGCGCCAGTCGCCGCCCATCACCTTCGGCTGATAGATGACGCTCAGATCGCCATTGTCGATCGCCGCCTTGAGCTGGCGTTGCAGCTGGGTCTTCTGCGTGTTCTGGTAGTCCTGTTCGGTGTCGAACACGCAATAGCCGAACCTGCCGCGCTTGGCCTTGTACATGGCGGCGTCGGCATTGTTGAGCAGCGTCTCGAGATCCTCGCCATGCTGCGGATAGACCGCGACACCGATGCTCACGCCGAGATCGAGCGACATGCCCTCGATGGTGAAGGGATCGAGGATCTCCTCCACGAGGCGTTCGGCGACGGCGCGCGCGGTGTCGACATCCGTCGAAGGCGGAAGAAGGACCGCGAACTCGTCGCCGCCGAGCCGCGAGAGCGTGTCGGTCCGCCGAAGCGGCCCCGCAAGCCGCGGGCCGACAGCCTGCAACAGGAGATCGCCGACATGATGACCGAGATTGTCGTTGACCTGCTTGAACTTGTCGAGATCGAGCAGAAGCAGCGCCATCGGCTCGCGGCGGCGTTCGGCGATCGCGAGAGCGTGATGGATCCGGTCGTGCAGCAGCACGCGGTTGGGCAGACCGGTCAGCGAATCGTGAAGTGCCAGCTGCTCGAGTCTCGCGGTCTTGCCGGCACGCTCGGAAATGTCGGAGATACGGATCGCTCCGCGCCAGCGTTCACCCTCTCCCTCACCGGCAAGCGATACCTCGACCTTCACGGGTTCACTCGATTCCCGCCGGAGTTCCGTTTCGACGAGCAAGGGTGCTGCGGCACCGAGGTCGGCATAGTCCTCGGTTTTCAGGACGGGCAGGAAACGGCTGGCATGCCGTCCGATGCCATCATGACCGAGAAGACGCGTGGCAGCACCGTTGGCGGAAAGGATCTTGCCCCTGGCGTCGACGGTGATGACCGCATCGAACATGATCTCGGTCGCACCCGAGAGGCTCGTGGCCGTGCCCCGCACGATCGGTGCGAGCCCGGCGAGCGCCGTGTCGCCGGGAACGAGCGAGGCGAGGGCGGCGATCGCCGCAACCTCGACGATGCCGGCAAGGAGGGCCGGAACGAGGGAAGCGAGCATCAGTACGAGGCGAAGGGCGCGGCCTTCATGCAGCCGCTTGCCGGGAGGCGAGAACTGGACGGCGGCGGGGCCGAGGAGGCCGATCAGGCATCCGGTCGCAAAGTGTGCGGGCCCGCCATCGACCGGGAAAAGATGGAGGAGCGGCAGTCCCCCGGGTGTCGAGAGAGGCAATGGAACCAGGCCGAGTGCCGCGACGATCGCGAAAACGGTCGCGGCCAGCCAGAGGTAACCTGACAGGATAGCTTTTCTGTACGCCACCAGAGAACAGCTTCTCACAGGAGCGACCGCGGGGCCGGACACACCGTCTCGACCTCATTCGGTCCGATGGGGCGATGCTAGCCGTTACAGGTTAACGAGAGGCTAAAATTCCCCGACGGTACAGGCATTCAGCGCCGGTAGTTGGGAGCCTCGCGGGTGATGTCGACATCGTGGACATGGCTCTCGCGAACGCCCGCCTGGGTGACACGCAGAAACCGCGAGTTCCGCTGCATGTCGGCAAGCGTGGCATTGCCCGTATACCCCATGGCCGCCTTGAGGCCGCCGACCAGCTGGTGAATGATGTTGGCGGTGGGACCGCGATACGGAACCTGTCCCTCGATGCCCTCGGGCACGAGCTTGAGCTGGTTGGAGACCTCCGCCTGAAAGTAGCGGTCGGCGGAACCCCGTGCCATCGCGCCGAGCGAGCCCATGCCGCGATAGGCCTTGTAGGAACGTCCCTGATAGAGAAAGACCTCGCCCGGTGCCTCGTCCGTTCCGGCGAGCATCGATCCGAGCATGACGCAATCCGCCCCGGCGGCAATGGCCTTGGCAAGATCGCCGGAGGCACGGATGCCGCCATCGGCGATCACCGGAATACCGGCGGCATGACAGCGTTCGGCGACATCCATCACCGCTGTCAGTTGCGGTACACCCACGCCTGCGACGATTCGCGTCGTGCAGATCGAACCCGGACCGATCCCCACCTTGATGGCATCGGCGCCGGCATCGACGAGAGCGCTCGCGGCGTCGGCCGTGGCGATATTGCCGGCCATGATGCGCGCGGCATTGGTTTCCTTGCGGATGCGCGCCACCGACGAGATCACGCCGCGCGAATGACCGTGCGCCGTGTCCACCACCACGAGATCGACCCCCGCCTCGATCAGGGACATGGCGCGCTCGTACCCGTCATCGCCGGTTCCCGTGGCGGCGCCGACGCGAAGGCGGCCCTGCTCATCCTTGGCGGCTTCGGGAAAGCGCTGGGCCTTCTCGATGTCCTTGACCGTTATGAGCCCCTTGAGACGATAGCTTTCATCGACCACCAGCAGCTTCTCGATACGGTGGCGATGAAGCAGCTGGCGGGCCTCGCTGCGGGTGACGGACTCATTGACGGTCACGAGATTTTCGGACGTCATGAGCTCGCGCACCGGCACATCGACACGCTCGACGAAACGCACGTCGCGATTGGTGAGAATGCCGACAAGCCGCCCCGACAGCGGATCGACCACCGGCAGGCCGGATATGTGGTGGCGCTCCATGATCGCGAGCGCCTCGCCGAGGGTGGTCGAGGGCTCGACGACACGGGGATTGACGACCATGCCGGCCTCGAAGGTCTTGACCTGGAGGACCTGGGATGCCTGTTCGTCGATGGTGAGGTTCTTGTGAATGATGCCCATTCCGCCATGCTGGGCCATGACGATGGCCATCGATGCCTCGGTCACCGTATCCATCGCCGCCGACAGGAGGGGAATTCGAAGATCGATGCCATCGGCGATCCGCGTACTGACCCGTGCCTGGGCAGGAAGGACCTCGGAATAGCCGGGCTCGAGCAGCACGTCGTCAAAGGTCAGTGCCTCGCGCATGGCCACGCTGTCCGCCTGCGTCATGATGGAGTCTCCGGGAGGTCTGGAAGTCTGGCTTCGCCGCGGTTCTATAGCCTTCGCGCCGTCCGTCCGAAAGGAAAAAGGTCTGCGGCGGGATACCGGCCTGCTTCCCCCGCCCGAACGGCGGGCTGCGGTCGATGCGGCAGGGACACGCCGAAGTCGGCAGCGGCAGCAGCACCTTTCCTCCGTCTCGTCATGCTCGTCCTCGTCTGCCTGAACGCCTTCGCGCCGGCGCTGGCCCACGATCCGGGCATGAGTGCCGCAACGCTCCTGCCGGCAGCGCACGCGCTCGAGATCGAGCTCTCGGTCAAGGCGATCGATGTCGAGACCGAAGGCGGCATCGATCTGGCCCTGTCACCGGAGGGAACGATTGATCCGGCAGTGCTCGCGGCGCGGCAGGCGGAAGTGAAAGCGTATCTCCTCGAACGGACGGAGGTTTCGCATGCGGGCGGCGCGTGCACGCCCGCGACTATCGAGCTTCAGGCCGTCGAGGACGGTATCCTGGCGTTCATCGGCTATCCTTGCGGGCTGCAGGATGCCGGCCTGCGCTATGCCACGCGACTGCTTCACGATCTCGCCGAACCGACGGTCCAGACCGTGCTCGTCGTTCAGGGCGAAGGATCCGTCTCGGTGGCGCTCGACAACGAACATCCCGGCCTGCTGCTGGGCGATCCGCCCGGTCCGGCAACGACTTTCGCCGTCTTCTTCCGATCCGGCATCATCCATCTCTTCATCGGTTTCGATCACATCGCGTTTGTCGTGGCGCTGGTTCTCTGGGCCGATCGCTGGTGGCCGGTGGTCAAGGTGGTGACGGCCTTCACCCTTGCGCATTCACTCACGCTCGCACTGGCCGCGTTCAGGCTGGTCGAACTGCCGTCCGCGCTCGTCGAAGCCGTGATCGCCCTGTCGGTGATGCTGGTAGCACTGGAGAATTTCCGTTCCAGGGACATGTCCGCGCGCGCCAGCCGGGCATTCCTCTTCGGCCTCGTGCACGGTTTCGGGTTCGCTTCTGTGCTGGGCGCGCAGGCACCCGGCAAGGACGGCCTTCTCCTCGGCATCCTGTCCTTCAATCTGGGAGTGGAAGCCGGTCAGCTCCTGATCGTCGCAGCCGTCATGAGCATCCTTTTCACCCTCGACCGCGTTTGGCTGGCGGCAACGGGCAGGCCGGGGCGGCCGGTGCTCCTTGTCCGGGGCATCTCCGCGCTCATCGCCTGTCTTGGCGCGTTCTGGCTCATCTCGCGTCTGGCCGCCAGCGTTTGAGGTGATCGGCGAGGCGGATCGCCAGTGCCAGAATGGTGAGCGTCGGATTGGCCATTCCCGATGTCGGGAAGACCGAACTGCCGGCGATGAACAGATTGCCGACGCCATGCACCCGGCAATCGGCGTCGACGACGCCTCGCGCCGGATCGTCATGCATGCGTGTCGTGCCGATGTGATGCCATGATCCGCCGCCCGGAACGACGAATTCGTCATCCAGTACCCAGTCATGGAATTTCAGCCGTCCCAGTCCCGTCCGTCCGGCTTCCTCGCCAACGATCTCGAGGCCGCGGCGGATGGTGTGGCGATCGATTTCGCCGAGCCGCCAGTCGCGGATCACCCGGGGCATTCCAAGCGCGTCGACATCGGTGGAAAGGGTGATCCGGCTGTCGCGGTTGGGTGCCGTCTCGGCATGGACGCGCAGGCCGAGTGCTTCGGCATCGGCGAGATAGCGCTGGTATCCGTGACGTATGGCACCGTTGATATCGCCGATGAAGATGCCGGCCTGCTCGCCGAGGCTGCCGGGCCAGTCGAAATGTCCGAACGCCACGAGGATCTCGCGCAGCGCACGATAGCTCTCGGGTTCCTCGAACATCTCGTGGCCCACATGGATCGATGTCATGAAGCGCATGAGGCGCTCCTCGCGTTCCACCTCGGGGCGCAGCGTCGCTTGCGCGAAAACCCGCTGGAAAGCCGGGCGCCGCGCATCGCTGGACGGCTTGCGCAACAGGATGTTGGCGGCCTCGTGGCTTGGATGATCCATGTAGAAGCGGCCGACGAGATCGCGGGCATTGCCGACACCATGCGTCGAGACCGATCGCGAGGCGAGGAGCAGGCGCGGATTCTCGATACCGCCGGTGGCGAGAACGACGGCCCTTGGACGGATGGCGAAACGGCTGCCGTCGAGACAGGCGATACTGACCGTCTCGATGTGTCTCGTATCGTCGCTCTCCCGAAGATCGACGGCGTTTGCATGAAGCAGGAGGCGGACATTCGCGGATTGCGAGATGGTCGCTCCGTGAAGGACGCCCATGGCCGTGGGAGGGCTGAGCTGGAAGATGACGGGCTCCAGCCGTCGTTCGAACAGCGGTCCGGCGAAGATCGGCGGAACGGCGGAACGCCAGTGGTTGAAACTGTAATCCCCGTCATCGAGTTCCACGAGCGGTTCGGCGCGCGCATAGAACGGCTCGAGATCCGCACGGGTCATGGGCCAGCCGCTGCCCGGCACCCATGGCCGTTCCATGAAATCCTGCTCGTCCAGCGGCCGGCAGAATCCGCCCCAGTGGTTGGTGGACCCCCCGAAGAAGCGCAGGCGGGAATATTCCAGATCGGCGCCCGGATGCCCCCTCGAATGGCCGGCATAGAGATCCTGCGTGGCGCTGTCCTCCTCGAATCCGCCCGATTCGAGGAGGAGAACGTCAAGACGGCTGCCGTCGAGTTCCACGGCAAGGGCGATACCGGCGGCACCGGCACCGATGATGCAGAGATCACAGGCCAGCTCGCTGCCGGATGCGATCGAGCGCGCGTCGACCTGCAGTTTCCTAGCCCTTCTTCGCGCGCCACTCCTCGAACGCGGCCTTGCTCTCCGCGGTCTGCGGATAGATGCCCGGCAGTTTCGATCCGGCCATCACCTGTATCTCGACCCAGTCCTCATAGAGTGTCATCTCGGCGCTTTCATGGGCGAGCTCCTCGGCCATGTGCGCCGGCAGGACGACAACACCCTCGCCATCGCCGACGAGGATGTCGCCCGGATAGACCGCGGCACCGCCACAGGCGATGGGCTGGTTGAAATCGACCGCATGATGATAGATCGGTCCGGTCGGCGCCGACGAATGCTGCTGGTAGACCGGAAAGTTCATTTCCGCGATCGCCGGCGTGTCGCGAAAACCGCCATCGGTCACCGCACCGGCGGCCCCGCGCATCATGATCCGGCGAAGGAGGATGTCACCGGCGGAGGCACCCCTCGGATCGCCGCGGCTGTCGATCACCAGCACCTCGCCCGTCGAGATCGTCTCGATGGCCTTGCGCTGGGGATGCTCCGGATCCTTGTAGGCATCCATCGTATCCAGATCCTCGCGCGCCGGGATGAACCGCAGCGTGAAGGCACTGCCCACCATTCTCGGCATTTTCGGGCTGACCGGATGGACGTTTTGCAGGTATTGATTGTGAAACCCGCGTTTGAACAGGCAGGTGGTGAGCGTTGCGGCGGTGACACCCAGCAGCTTGGATCGTGCCTCATCTGAAAGCATGGATGGACGTGCTCCCCTTCGATACGGTTCGGATTGCGCCGCGCTCGCCGTTTCGAACGCTGGCCTGGCAGTGGCGACATATTGCGGCACGCCTGCAGCGTTTCACAAGAGTTGATGTCAAAACGGTTTCACCAGAGCGGTGAACGAATTGCACCGGATTCGGGCGGTCGGGGTCATGGACACGGACATACGGGACACGCAGGAGCTGATGGATGCCCTCGGGCGGGCTATGCACGCCATGGTTGTCCTCGACCATGCAGGGCAGATGCAGATCCCCGATCCGCGCAGCGTTCAGGACACGTTCGAGCGCCTGCAGGCGGCACTTCTCGCCGATCCCGAACGGCTCTTCGGCGCGTTCGCCCGGTTCTGCGCGTCGATGGGCGAACTGTGCGGCTGGTTCGGACGGCGTCTCGCCGGCAGTGACGAGCCCGGCCCCGTGCCGACACCGGCAACGGACAGGCGATTTCGCGATCCCGCCTGGGAGGAGGATCCGCGCTTTTCCTTCATGCGTCAGGCCTATCTGCTGCAATCCGCCTGGGTGGCCGAACTCCTCGACGGGCTGGAGGGGCTGGACGAGGCGACACAAAGGCGGGTCCGCTTCTATCTGGGGCTGGCGGTCGATTCGCTGGCACCGACCAATGTCTTCTGGACCAATCCGACAGCACTCGCCGAGGCACGCAAGACGGACGGGCAGAGCGTTCGCCGCGGAATCATCAACTGGTGCCGGGATATCGAGCGCGGCGGCGGGCGGCTGCGTATCGAGCGCACGCCCGCTGCGGCCTTCGAACCCGGAAGGAACGTCGCCGCCACCCGCGGGCGCGTCGTCTTCGAGAACGAGCTCATGCAGCTCATCCAGTACGATCCCCTGACGGAAAAGGCGATGCGCCGCCCGCTCCTGATCGTTCCCCCCTGGATCAACAAGTTCTACATCCTCGATCTCGGCGAGAAGAACAGTTTCATCCGCTGGGCGGTGAGCCAGGGAATCACGGTTTTCGTGATCTCCTGGGCCAATCCCGACCGCGCGCTCGGCAACAAGAGCTTTTCCGACTATCTTCTGGAGGGCCCCGAGGCCGCCACGGACGCCATCGAACGGATCACCGGCGAGCGCCGGGTGAACATGCTCGGATACTGTCTCGGCGGCACCCTGACCGCCTGTCACATCGCACGCATGCGCGCGCTCGGCGAGGACCGTGTCGCGAGCGCCGGTTTCCTCACCACGATGCTCGATTTTTCCGATCCGGGCGAGCTTGGCGTGTTCATCGACCGGCAGCAGCTGGAACAGCTCGAGCGGGCCATGGAAAGCCGGGGCTATCTCGAGGCCCGGCACATGCAGGAGGTGTTCAATCTCCTGCGCGCCAACGACCTGATCTGGAATTTCCACATCAGCAAATATCTTCTCGGCAGGGATCCGCAGGCTTTCGACCTGCTCTACTGGAACGCCGACGGCACGCGCATGCCGCGCATGATGCACAGCTTCTATCTCGAGAACATGTATCTGGAGAACAGGCTCGTCCGGCCGGGCGGCATCGAACTGGCCGGCGTGCCCATCGATCTCGGCCGCATCGACATTCCGACCTACTTCCTTTCCACCGTCGAGGACCATATCGCCCCCTGGAAGAGCACCTTTGCCGGGCTTCGGCTGCTGGGCGGCGCGAAACGGTTCGTTCTCGCAGGCTCCGGTCACATCGCCGGTGTCATCAATCCGCAAGGCAGCCGCAAATACGGCTACCGCAAGGTGGCGCGACCGGCGGCCACACCCTGGGCCTTCCTCGAACAGGCGGAATCCCACGAGGGTTCATGGTGGCCCGACTGGTTGTCGTGGCTTCGCCGGCATGGCGGCGGGACCGTTCCCGCACGCGCCCTCACCGACGGGCCGGCCGGGATCGAGCCCGCACCCGGTCGATATGTGCGTGTACAGGCGTGAAATTTTTTTACCACAAATTGTGTATTGCCGGAATAACCGCCGCAACGGCTCGTCTAATTACCATGTCAACGCTTCCATCGAATGATCGGACCTCTCGCGTCATTTGACCAGTTCGGGTGCGCCATGTTCGCTTCGGCTGCCCGAAATACCGCCCAACCGACTGCTCCCGCGGGCCCGCACGGGTCCCGGGGGGGCTTTTTTGGGGCAATCGGGGCAATGAGAGGTATCGGATACGGAAGAGGATTCGTTCAAGGATGAGACAGGTGCCGAACAGTCATATCGACATGAATGATATTTTTACTGGCATCCGACCTGCAGCCGTAGGATTGTGTCATATGCATCGCCCGAGTGGTATGGTTGCCGAAGTGGCGAGCTTTTGATGCGTGCTCGTGCGAGAACGACGGAACCGGCCGCCCGATGGCAAGGCGATGCCGGTGCGCCCGGATCGGACGGGCGGGAACCGGAAAAGTCCTGCTGCGAGGACCAGATGACATCTGCCGATGGACACGCAAGGTCTGACAGAAGCGAACTGTTCGCCGAGCAGATGGTGGAACATGTGAAGGCGCTCCGGCGTTACGC
>JAGREZ010000179.1:4348-5472 GCA_020446285.1 Geminicoccaceae bacterium | reverse complement strand
TTCCTGTTCACCGTCGGTGGTGTGACGGGCGTGGTGCTGGCCAATGCCGGCATGGATGCGGCGCTGCACGACACCTATTATGTCGTCGCCCACTTCCACTATGTGCTGTCACTCGGTGCGGTGTTCGCCGTCTTCGCCGGTTTCTATTACTGGATCGGCAAGATCACCGGACACCAGTATTCCGAGACGCTCGGCAAGATCCACTTCTGGCTGACCTTCATCGGCGTGAACGTGACCTTCTTCCCGCAGCACTTCCTCGGTCTCGCCGGCATGCCGCGCCGCATTCCCGACTATCCGGATGCGTTCGCGCCATGGAACATGGTGAGCTCGATCGGTGCGGTCATCTCGCTGGTCAGTGTGCTGTTCTTCTTCTACGTCCTCTACGATCTCTTTACCTCGAAGGAGAAGTGCGCCGACAATCCGTGGGGTGAGGGTGCGACGACGCTGGAATGGACCCACAGTTCGCCGCCGCCGTTCCACACCTATGATGACCTCCCGCAGGTCCGCTAGGAACGGGTCGGGAAACGAAGGTCATGGCAACGGTCGTGCAAAAGACACCGGAACTGGAACTGGACGGCATGGCCGTCCAGACTTCCGGTCCGCGCGACTACTGGGTTCTGTGCAAGCCCAATGTCATGCAGCTGGTGGTATTTACAGGTGGTGTCGGACTTTATCTGGCACCCGGTGAGATCCATCCGCTGCTGGCCTTCGTGACGGTTCTTTGCATCGCCGTCGGCGCCGGCGCTTCGGCGGCGATCAACAACTGGTACGATGTCGATATCGACCGGGTCATGGCGCGTACGCGCCGGCGGCCCACCGCGAGCGGAAGGATCGAGCCCGCCGAGGCGCTCGGGGCAGGGCTCACGCTTGCCATTCTCTCGGTCATGATGCTCGGGATCGCCGTGGGCTGGCCTGCGGGCGGCCTTCTGGCCTTCACGATCTTCTTCTACACGGTCATCTACACGATCGGCCTCAAGCGGCGGACGCCGCACAATATCGTCATCGGCGGGGCCGCCGGCGCCTTTCCGCCGATGATCGGCTGGGCGGCGGTAACCGGCGATATCTCGACGATGCCGATCCTGCTGTTCCTCCTAATCTTCTTCTGGACGCCGCCGCATTTCTGG
>JAGREZ010000179.1:0-4193 GCA_020446285.1 Geminicoccaceae bacterium | reverse complement strand
TACATGGTGGTTGCCGTCCTGCTTGGCGGGCAGTTCGTGTTGCGGGCCGCGCGTCTTCTCCGCCGTCCTTCGGATCACGCGGCCATCGGTCTCTTCAAGTTCTCGATCGCCTATCTTTTCGGCCTGTTCCTGGCACTGGTCGTGGATCATGCGCTGGGTGCTTCGGGCATCGTCAGCGGGTGGGTGTCTTGAGGATGTCGGCGGAAACGGGTGGCGACGATCATCGCCGGAAATTGCGCTCGAAGAACCTCGTCGTGGCAGTCGCGCTGATCGGATTCGTTGTTCTCGTCTTCCTCGTCTCGATCGTACGAATGGGGGGTGCATGAGCGATCTCGATCGACGCAAGAGGCGAACGGCCATCGCCGGAACGCTGGTGATCGCGGGAATGCTCGGCCTGACGGCGGCCTCCGTCCCGCTCTACAACCTGTTCTGCCGGGTGACCGGCTATGGCGGGACGACCCAGCGCGCCGAGGCCGATGTCGCGGGACCCGGTGTCGTCGATCATGTCGTCGAGGTGAGCTTCAACGCGGATGTCGCTCCGGACCTTCCCTGGACGTTCCGGCCGATGCAGCGCAAGGTTTCGGTCAGGCTGGGTGAGAACAGGCTCGCCTTTTTCGAGGCGGTCAACAACAGTGACAGGCCGATTGTCGGTCGTGCGGTGTATAATGTGACGCCGCACAAGACGGGCTATTATTTCAACAAGGTGCATTGCTTCTGTTTCGACGAGCAGGTGTTGCAGCCGGGTGAACGGGTCGAGATGCCGGTTTCGTTCTTCGTCGATCCGGAGATGCTCGAGGATGCGGACGCGCGCGATGTCCGGCAATTGACCCTTTCCTACACCTTCTTCATCGATGAAGAGGCGAGTGAGGCGCTCGCGCGCGCAAAGGACGACGAGACCAGCTGACGACCACACCTCCTTGAAGGGGAATGGAGTACAAAGATGGCTGAAACAGCCCACGCCGGCGATCATCACGGCCCCAAGCACGATTATAACCTGGTTGATCCGAGCCCGTGGCCGATGGTGGGTTCGATGTCTGCCTTCGTCCTGACCGGCGGCATGGTCATGTGGATGCACGATACGGCCGGAGGCGGGATCATCGCGCTGCTCGGCCTGCTCGCCGTGCTGTTCACCATGTTCGTCTGGTGGCGGGACGTTCTGAAGGAAGCCTATCGGGGCGACTACAAGGAAATCGTGTCGAGCATGCTGCGCATCGGCATGGTGCTGTTCATCACCTCCGAGGTGATGTTCTTCGTCGCCTGGTTCTGGGGCTTCTTCTGGGGTGCCGTCATGCCGCCGGACACGGTGGCGCTGAGCTGGCCGCCGGAGGGAATCGAGCCCGTTCCGGCCTTCGGCATCCCGCTTCTGAACACGCTGATCCTGTTGCTCTCGGGCACGACGGTGACCTGGGCGCATCATGCGCTGCGCGAGGGCGATCAGGATACGACCTTCAAGGCACTCGTGCTCACCGTCATCCTCGGCCTGATCTTCACGTCGTTCCAGGCCTATGAATACTGGCATGCGATCCATGCCGGCTTCACCATCGAAGACGGCATCTTCGGCTCGGCGTTCTACATGGCGACCGGTTTCCACGGTTTCCATGTCATCGTCGGCACCCTGTTCCTCATCGTTTGCACCTGGCGGGCCTACGGCAGGAAGTTCGATTCGAAGACCCATGTCGGTTTCGAGGCGGCGGCGTGGTACTGGCACTTCGTCGACGTCGTCTGGCTGTTCCTGTTCATCTGCGTCTATGTCTGGGGCGGCAATCTGGAGTGGTCGCTCTCGGGCAGCTGACGTGAAACGACCGCGCGAGGCATCATGAGCGTTCCGCCGCTATCCGCAGGTCTTCGCTGCAAGTGTCCGCAATGCGGTGTGGGAGCCCTTTTCCGGGGTTTCCTCGCCGTTCGCGACAAGTGCGGGCATTGTGGAACGGATCTCAAGGGGCAGGACAGCGGTGACGGGCCGGTGGCGTTCATCATCCTGATCGTCGGTTTCGTCATCGTCGGGGCGGCGCTCATCGTCGAGGTCAAGTATGCGTGGCCGGTCTGGTTGCACATGGTCGTCTGGCTGCCGCTGGCGCTTGTCACCTGTCTAGCACTGATGCGGCCGCTCAAGGCGACCCTGATCGCGTTGCAGTTCCGTCATCTCCGCCACAGTTTCGAAGGCGAGAGGCCGGATCGTACCTGATCATGCGTGCATTCCGTCCGGGCTGGGCCGTGACGCTTCTGTCGTTTCTTGCACTTGTGGTGCTGGTTTCGCTGGGGACCTGGCAGGTTCAGCGGCTTTTCTGGAAGGAGGCGCTGATCGCCGGGATCGAGGAGGGGCTGGCGGCGCCGCCGGTGGATCTCGCCGATGGCATGCCGGGCGATTACCGGCAGGTCTTCACCAATGGCCGCATTCTCGCGGAGCCGCGACTGTTCTTCGGCAGCCTCGTGCGCAATGGCGAAGGCGGCACGCTTCTGCTCGGTGTTTTCGAGGATGAGGCGGGTCGCCAGTGGCTCGTCGAACGGGGCTGGATCCCCGAATGGGCGGTGGCGGACGCGAAGGATGGCCGATTCGATGTCGAGGGCGATGTGGCGTTCGGCGCGATCACGCGCCCGGTGCGGCGAAGCGGTCCGTTCACCCCTGATCCCGATCTCGAAACCGGCAGGATCTTTGCGGAGGTTCCAGAGGAAGTGAATGAACGGTTCGGTACGACGGTCGGCGATACCGTGCTGGTGTTGCGGACGAGGCTCGCGACACGTTCGGCGCCGACGGAACTGCCGCTGCTTTCGGCGGTCGATGCCGACCTGCCGAACAATCATCTGGGGTATGTCGTGACCTGGTACGGTCTGGCGGCGGCACTGGCCGGTGTCTATGTCGCCTTCGGGCTGGCACGCGGGCGTGAGGCCGGAACATGATCCTTCGACGCAATCTCGCGGTGCTGACCACCGTGCTGGTTTATGTGCTGATCGTTCTGGGCGGCTGGATCCGGGCGAACAATGCCGGACTATCCTGCCCGGACTGGCCGACCTGCTATGGTCGGTGGGCGCTGACGCCCTCGCAGTTCGCGGCACTCGGGGATGTCGGCTACACCTATTACGAGATGATGCTCGAATGGACGCACCGCTTCATCGCGGGCGTGATCATCGGCCCGGCCATTCTCCTCCTCGCGTTTCTCGCATGGCGCTGGCGCGCGCAGGATTCGGCAGGCTTTCGGCTCGCGCTCGGCGTTCTCGCGGTGCTGCTGGTGCAGGGATCGCTCGGCGGCGTCACGGTGCTCGACAGCAACAGCCCATGGTCGGTGGCGCTGCATCTCGGCACCGCACTCGTGCTGCTTTCGCTCATGATCCTGATGGTGCAGCGATATCAGGGATGCCGGCCGGTGGAAACGGGGGGCGGCTTCCATCTGCTCGCCGTGTCGCTCTGGCTGCTCGTCATCGGTACGATGGTCACCGCGGCGATGACCGCCAAGTCCGGTGCATCTCTTGCCTGTTACGAATGGCCGAGCTGCGACGGTACGTTCTTCCCGGCGCTTGACGATCCGCTCCTGCGTATCCACTACATCCATCGCACGCTCGCGGCACTCACCGGGATCGGCCTGCTCGTCATGCTGTTCTGGTCGCGCGCCGGCGGATGGAGCGGCATTTCTTCGCGAGCCCTCCTTGCCTGCCTTCTGGTGGCGGTACAGATCGGGCTTGGTGCGGTGGTCATCCTCCGCGAGGTGCCGCGCTGGTCGCAATCGGCGCATCAGGCGACGGGCGTCCTGCTCTTTGTCGTGCTCTCGGGAATCCTCTGGCTCGTCGTTCGTGGTCGTTTGCAAAGGGATGAAGGTCATGCAGGCCTATCAGGCGCTCGAAGCGCGGTTTAGGCGGATCTCGGGTCTCGCCGGTGCTTCCGCGATCCTCAACTGGGATCAGGCGGTGATGATGCCACGCGGTGCGAACGCGGTGCGCGGCGAGCAGATGGCTGTGCTCGGCGGGCTGATCCATGAAATCACGACCGCTGCCGAGACGGGCGAGCTGATCGCCCGGGCGCATGAGGAGGCAGGGGAACTCGACGGCTGGCAGGCGGCCAATCTCGGCGAGATCGAGCGTGTCTACAGGCGTGCGACGGCGCTGGACGGCAAGCTTGTCGAGGCCATCGCGCGGGCCACCAACAATTGCGAGATGGCCTGGCGCGAGGCGCGCGAGAAGGACGATTTCGCTGGTCTGGA
>JAGREZ010000615.1:267-2642 GCA_020446285.1 Geminicoccaceae bacterium | reverse complement strand
GCGCTCCCGGTCGGTCGCTAGTCGTCGCTTCGCTCCTCCAGATCCGCCGCAAGCAGCGGGGAATGGACCCGAAGAGATTCAAATGTCGGGATCATTTGATCCACCACAAGGAATCGTTCGTGGCACGTCTTGTCAGAAACGTACCACGAGCGCCGAACGGCGTGGCCGCCAGACACGGATGAACGAGATCCCGTGGCGGGCGAATTGTCACAATGCAGATTGGCACGGCTGTTTCAGGTTGAACTGGTCAGATTGCGTCATTCTTGCGGGATATCTCGTATTCGATTCGTCGGACAGGTTGAATAACGACGAATTCATAACTACAATTATGCCATGATAGGTCTTCGGTTCACATGGGATCCAGGCAAGGACGCATCGAACCGACGCAAGCACGGTGTCCGTTTCGAAGATGCCGTAAGGGTGTTTCTCGACCCTCTGCATCTCACATACCAGGACCGGATCGAGGGCGGGGAATATCGTTGGCAGACCATCGGTCGGGTTTACGGCGTCACGGTTCTTCTTGTGGCTCATACCGTGACCGAAGAAGCAGACCCCGAACCGGTCGAAGTGATCCGCATCATTTCGGCGCGCAAGGCGACCCGGGCGGAAAGGAAGCGGTATGAACACGAAATCCGTTAGCCTCACTCTGAAAGACCTGCCGGAACCGACCCCGGAAAGGCTGAATGCGCTCAAGCAGCTGGAAGCGATGCCCGATGACCGGATCGACACCAGCGACGCCCCGGAGCTGACCGAGGCGCAATGGGCGAAAGCCATCCGCGGGCGCTTCTATCGTCCCGTGAAGCAGCAGGTCACGGCACGACTCGATGCGGATGTGCTGGCATGGCTGAAAGCCGGAGGACGTGGCTACCAGACAAGAATGAACGCCATCCTGCGCCGCGCCATGCTGAAAGAGGCGGGCATCAACGACCGTGACGGCGCGGGTAATTTGCCGTAACGCCCGTTATCACGAGATCTCTGATCGCCTTTCATCACGACCTTCATCAACAATGGATGGTCAATTATTTGGTGGGTGGCAAAATGATCTTTTTTTAATTTTTGAACGGAATATTCTGTATTGACGCGCTCTGTCGAAACCATCGATTATTTTCTGGCATTACACAGAAGCTGCTAGAAAAATCAAAACTACTACTTGGTTGCAGCCTTCTTTTTGATTCAAATTTTATAGTTATCGTAAATACATCCTCAGCATTCACCACCTGCCAATCATTCCGAAAATAGAAACCACCACACTCCGTCGTGCCGACTCCGTAAATTTCCTCAACCTCAAAAACACCTCCCGGGTTGGCCTTCAACGATCCTGAATCGTTAACAAACGAAATTGCAAAGCTATCGTCATGTACCGACTCCATGACAATTGAAAGAGATGGCTGGCCGTCGTCTATCGACAGCCTTGAAGAAGTAACTTCAAAATAGTCGTTTTTTGCAAAAACTGTGGGGCTACCAACAGATTCCATGTCTTTACGGAATTTTGCTAATATATCAACCTTTTCAGCTAAACTAGCTTCTGTGTCACTCATAATAGCTATACAGACAATATGCGCGTAGGTTCGATTTAAAGTTAGTTTATCTAGTTCTGGCATTTCTTGATAAAGAGTGGTAATTTTTCGGTTCGTTTCAGTACCAACAAGTCCGGAAACTAATTTCCTCCAAGAACTTGCATCAAGCCCAGCAAAGTCCTTTATATCATCAACTTTTTTTGTGTAATTTCTGATGGCGGCGACTCGCATAGTGCTGGATTTGCTTTGGCATTAGAAAAAATTGTCATTAGAAAAAAAATGATTAATAAAAAAATCTTCATTTTCATCTCTCTCTAGCGGTGTACCTTTAGCAAGGTCCTTTTTTTGACGCTCGTTGCAATCTACATCCCGATTGCTACGAGCAGTGCATAACTCATAAATTATGCACCAGTACCGAAAACCCAACAAATCCGCGCTGTGGATGTGGTGCGTATCCTCGGTGCATATTTGTTCGCTGCCAAATGCGCATCCTCCCCGATTGCCGATTTCAAGCCGGAAAAAAATGGTCACCTATTGCGCTACAGTTGTCAACTCTGTCCAATTGTGCGCTATCAGCGCGCAAACGCCTTGCGGGTGCTCTCTACAGACAACCAACGAAAAAATCAGCCGCCGGTGACGCTCATGTGGCGGCGGACGGCGGGGCGGTTGTGGCGGCGGTCGATGATGAAATCGTGGCCCTTCGGCTTTCGGGCGATGCCGGCGCGGATGGCTTCGGTGAGCAGTTCATTGCTTTCGGAAGCGCGCAGGGCGTCGCGCAGGTCGATGGCGTCATCCTGACCGAGGCACATGTACATGGTGCCGGTGCAGGTGACGCGCACGCGGTTGCAGCTTTCGCAG
>JAGREZ010000615.1:0-261 GCA_020446285.1 Geminicoccaceae bacterium | reverse complement strand
TCATGGGCGTGATGAAGCCGAGCCGCCCGCCGGTCTCCGCCACCTCGACATAGCGGGCGGGGCCGCCGGTACGCCAGGGGATATCCCTGAGCGTCCAGCTCTTCTCCAGCCGGGCGCGGACGAGCGAGAGCGGCAGGTAGCGGTCGGTGCGGTCCTCGTCGATCTCGCCCATGGGCATGGTCTCGATGAGGGTGAGATCGAAACCCTCGGTACCGCACCAGGCGATCAGGCGGTCGAGTTCGTCCTCGTTGAAGTCCTTCA
>JAGREZ010000018.1:13716-15440 GCA_020446285.1 Geminicoccaceae bacterium | reverse complement strand
CAGCGCGTCGCCATCGGCCGGGCCATCGTCCGCCAGCCGCGGGTCATGCTGTTCGACGAGCCTCTGTCCAATCTCGATGCCGCCTTGCGCTCGCAGGTCCGTTTCGAGATCGGCCGCCTGCACAAGCAGCTCGAACCCACGATCGTCTATGTGACCCACGACCAGATCGAGGCGATGACCCTCGCCGACCGGATCGTGGTCATGCATGAGGGCGTCGTCCAGCAGGTGGGAAGCCCGAGGGAGCTCTACCGGACGCCGGCCAATCTCTATGTCGCCGGTTTCATCGGTTCGCCCTCGATGAACTTCTTTCAGGGCAGGGCGGACGGTAGCGGTCGGATCGGACTTTCGGGGCTCGGCGAGGCGGGGCTCGGCGAGGCGGGCCTTGTGGGAGGAAGGCATGAGGGGCCGGTCGTTCTCGGTGTGCGGCCCGACGGATTTCGCATCGATACTCCGCAAACGGGTGCGCTTCGCGGCCGGGTGGTTCTCAGCGAATATCTCGGCCGGGAAACGTTCCTTCATGTCCAGCTCGTCAATGGCGAAGTCGTCACGGTCGAGGCGGATTCGCGGGATGAGATCGCCATCGGCAGCGAAATCGGCCTCACCCCGGTCGACACGGCGTGCCATCTGTTCGATTCTGCCAGCGGCAAACGCATCGGCTGAACCGCCGGCATGGCGAACCCGCCATGATCATCCGCCCTGGACCGGAGTCCGTTGACCTACGACGAAACCCCCTATTACCGCGATACGGCCGGCCCGATCGGTGAGCGACCGGCGCTCGACGGCGGCAGGCGCGCCGATGTGGCCATCGTCGGTGGCGGATTCACGGGGCTTTCGGCGGCTCTCCATCTGGCGGAGGCGGGCTTCGACGTCTGCCTGCTCGAAGCCGGCGACATTGCCAGCGGAGCATCGGGCCGCAATGGCGGCCAGATCGCCACGGGCCAGAGGCGGCCGGTCGAGGAACTCGAGACACGTTACGGCAGCGCGCGCGCGCGGGTCCTTTTCGATCTTGCCGAGGAAGCCAAGGCACTCGTCATCGACCTCGTCGAACGGCACGGCATCGACTGCGATCTGCGTCCGGGCGTGATCGATGCCGCGCACAAGCGGCGCTTTCTCGACGAATACCGCCGGCATGCAGAGCGGATGCGCACGGTCTATGGCTATGACCGCATGCGCTTTCTCGAAGGCGGGGATTTTCGCGCGAAACTGGCGAGTCCCGACTATCATGGCGGTATCATCGACGATGGCGCGTGGCATCTCCACCCGCTGCGCTATGCCCTGGGACTGGCGGATGCCGCGGAAGCGGCCGGTGCGCATCTCTTTGCCCGGACGCGGGTCAAGGAGATCGTTGACGGGGCGAAGATCCGTCTGCGCACGCAAGGGGGCCGCGCGCAAGGGGGCGATGTCATCGCCGATCATGCGATCGTCGCCTGCAACGGCTATCTGGGCGGCCTCGTCCCGCAGCTCGCGCGCAAGATCCTGCCGATCAACAATTTCATCATCGCCACCGGACCGCTCGGCGAGACGCGGGCGCGAGCACTCGTTCCGGACCTGATGGCGGTGTGCGATTCCCGCTGGGTCATCAACTATTTCCGCATCTCGGCCGACTGGCGGCTGGTGTTCGGCGGCGGCGAGACCTACGGCATGCGCTTTCCCGACGACATCAAGGCGTTCGTCCGTCCGGTCATGCTGGAAATCTTCCCCGGTCTCGCCGATGTCCGCATCGA
>JAGREZ010000018.1:2943-13655 GCA_020446285.1 Geminicoccaceae bacterium | reverse complement strand
GTCGGCGAGCGGATCCTCGCGGCGGGAGGCTATTCGGGCCATGGCATCTCGATCGGCACGCTCGCAGGACGGATTCTCGCCGATGCCGTCGGCGGCAGGCTCGCGCAGTTCGATGTGATGGCCGGTCTCGACATTCCCGATTTTCCGGGCGGCACGATCCTGCGCCAGCCGCTCCTCGTGCTGGCCATGCTCTGGGGCCGGTTGCGCGACCGCCTGGGGCGCTGAAACCGCTCCGGAACGGCATGGCGACACTTTCCCCGGCACCCTGCTGCGGGTGCGATCTCAGGCGAAGATGAGCCGGTCGGTCAGTTCGAGGACACTGGTGAATTCGAGCGGGGTCGCGAGATTGGCCAATGTCAGCGCAATCGTGATTGCGGCGAAGGCACCGGCCGCGATCGCGCTGACGCCACCCTCCTTGATGAGACGTTGTTCCTGGGCGAGCACGGAGTCGCTGGCCTTGCGGGCCAGCCGCGCGCGCCTCGTGAAATGATTGAGATAGACGGCGTTGGCGAACAGTCCGCTCGCCGCCATGAGCATGCTGAGCAATGCGAGAAGGAACCATGGTGACAGACCGCGGTCATGGGCGAGCCACAGGAGCTGGAGGCAAGCCAGCCAGACCAGCGCCGGTGCGAACATCCGCCGATAGGCGAACCAGACGGGCCCCAGCAATGCCGCATGCGGATTCCAGCTGGTCGTCTTGCCACGCCACAACATGACCCGCCAGCATTCGTCATAGAAACTCGCATTGGGACCAACGAAGGCGCGAGCCTCATCGATGGCAAGATCTTCGTGGTCTGCTTCCAGCGTGGTCGAAGTCGACATGACAATTTCCCGTATCAGAGCGTGATCGTCTGAACTCACATGTTTCATGCTGCCGTTTCTCGATCATGACTTAGACATAGGTCGATTGGTTAATTCAATATGACTTTTCCATATTAACCAGTGGCAACCATGATGCTGGTACTCATGTGCGACAGTGTCGGTAACAAAAGCATACCACAACCTGATGAAGACAATGGCGGCACCGAACCCTGTCGGGCGGTAGCGGCGTTTCTATCCGGTCGTCCGCAGCCAGACCGCCGTGTCATGGATGGCGGCCCCGCCCGCCGGCAGGCCGCGGTCGGCGGAGAGCAGGAGGTTGATGCCGATACCGCCCTCCCAATGGGGATTGGGCCAGATGCTCTCGACGACGATGGTATCCTCATGCTGGCCCGGTCCGGCGATGGCCGGCAGGACGACCTCGCCGCGCGCATTGCCGAGACGGACCCGGTCGCCTTCCTCAAGGCCGAGACGGGCCATGACATCCGGGTGAATGCGTGCCCTTGGCCGATCCTCCCGCGCGCGGCCGCTCGCCAGTTCGGTGAAGCTCGTGTTGAGAAACTGCCGGGCGGGAGCGGCGACGAGGCGAAAGGGTGTATCCCCGCCGATCTCGTCGGTTGCCTCGAGGTGATCCGGCAGTTCGGGCATCCTGCCGTCCGCATCGCCGAGCGATTTCCAGTCGGGGCGGAAGCGGAATTTCCGGTCGGCTGTCGGATAGCCGTTGCGCTGATGCAGGGTGTCGGCATCCGGTCGCGCGTCGAAACCACCCTCGCGCCGGACCGTGGCGAGATCGGGATGACCGGAGCGGGCGAGCAGATCCTCGATCAGCTCCAGTTCGCTCATGTCGAAGCCCGGATGCACAGCGCCCAGTCTTTTGGCGAGCCCGCACACCACATGATGATTGGAGCGGCATTCGGCGAACGGCTCGAAGATCCTGCAGCCGATCTGAAAGCGGCTGTGTGCGGAGGCGTGATAGATGTCGTCATGCTCGACGAACATGGTCGCCGGCAGAAGCACATCCGCCTGTTTCGCCGTATCCGTCATGAACTGTTCCTGCACGGCGATGAACAGATCCTCGCGCGCGAACCCCCTGTGCACGAGGCCGAGATCCGGCGCCACGCACATGGGATTGGTGTTCTGGATGAACAGCGCGTGAACCCCGGGGCCATCGCCGAGATCGTTGCGGTCGCCCGTGAGAACCGGGCCGATGCGCGACTGATCGAGCAGGCGGACGGATGGATCGACGACATCGAGCCCCTCGATCATCGTCTTGTCCCAGCCATAGACGTCGCGCATGTTGTAGAGACCGCCGCCGCCATCCCGGACCCACTTGCCGGTGACCACCGGCAGGCATGAGACCGCGTGCATGGCGGCCGAACCGTTGCGCGAGCGGGTGAAGCCGAAACCGAAACGGATCCACGCCCTGTCGGTGCGGCCGTAGAGATGCGCAAGGTCGGTGATGGTCTCCACCGAAAGACCGGTGATCGGAGCGGCCCATTCCGGCGATCGGTTCTTCAGGTGCGCTTCGAGCGCGTCCGGTGCGTCCGTGTGCGCCGCCAGATGCGCGCGGTCGACCAGATCGTCGCGGAAGAGCACATGCATCATCGCACAGGCGAGCGCGCCGTCGGTCCCCGGGCGCAGGGCGATGTGGAGATCGGCCTGCGCCGCCGTGCCGGTACGGTAGGGATCGACCACGACGAGCTTCGCCCCGCGCTTTCTCGCACGGGCGATGTGGTTCATCAGGTTGACATGGGTGGCAACCGGATTGCAGCCCCAGACGATGATGAGATCGCTCAGGTCGCCGGCTTCCTCGCAGGGCACGCCCCAGAGTTTGCCATAGCCCGCCTTCCAGCCGGTATCGGCGAGCCTGGTGCAGATCGTGCCATCGAAGCGCGACCATTTCTTCGTGTGCGTCAGCCGGTTGATGCCGTCACGCTGCACGAACCCCATCGTTCCGGCATACCAGTAGGGCCAGACGGCTTCGGCACCATGCGCCTGCTCTGCCAGCGCCAGTCCCTCGGCGACCAGATCGAAGGCATCCTCCCAGCCGATCCGCTCGAACTCGCCCGAACCGCGCGCACCGGTCCGGCGCATGGGATGGGCGAGGCGTTCCGCGTGATGATAGCGCTCGGCATAGCGGCTGACCTTGTTGCAGACGACCCCGGCCGTATAGGGATTGAGCTTGCTGCCGCGCACCCTGCCCATGCGCCCGTCTTCTGTCCGCTCCACCTGCAGCGTGCAGACGGACGGACAATCGTGCGGGCAGACGGAAGCGTGGAATTCGCTCATGGAAACTCGATCTCCGGCAATGGCAGGCAGGGCGGAATCATTTTGGGGGCAGCGTGCGCTCCGTCAAGTGGAACGAGATTCAGCTTTCCCGCATCAGGGCGGCCGCGCGTTCGGCGATCATGATGGTCGGTGCGTTGGGATGTCCGGTATTCATGCGCGGCATGATCGAGGCATCGGCGATGCGCAGCCCGTCCAGTCCGCGCAGCCGCAGCCGCGGATCGACCACCGCTTCCTCGTCGATACCCATCCGGCAGGTGCCCACCGGATGAAACGATGTCGAGGCCATGGCGCGAATATCGTTCAGGATGGCCTCGTCGCTGTCGCAGGACGGGCCGGGTGAAATCTCCTGTCCCAGGATGGATGCGAAGGCCTTCTGGCCGGCGACCTCGCGCGCGCGTCTGATGAGGGAAATCGTTACATCCGCATCGCGCGGGTCGCTCAGATAGCCCGGATCGATGATCGGCCGGTCGAGCGGATCGGCCGATGCAAGCGCTACCCGGCCCCGGCTCTCCGGCCGTGTGGGAAAACCGGGAATCGTGAAACCGTGGCGATCCGGCGGTCTGAGCTCGGTGGCTCCGGGGCTGATCAGATGCGGGACCATCAAAAGCTCGATGTCGGGAACCTCGACATCCGTGCCGGAGCGCAGGAACGCACCCGATTCGAACAGATGGCTCGCGAGCGGGCCGCTTCGGTCATCCGCATATTCGCGCTCGATCCGTTCCGTTTCCCGCGCGTTCCGTCCGAAATTGGAAAGCGGCCGTGTAATCTCCCAGCGCGAACGGTAGTGCAGGTGATCCTGCAGGTTGCGGCCGACGCCCGGCAGATCGCATGCCGGATCGATACCGAGTGCGGCAAGCTCGTCCGCCGGACCAATGCCCGAGAGCATGAGCAGATGCGGCGAGCCGATCGCTCCCGCCGCAAGAACGATCTCGCCATCGCAGAAAACCCGCTTGCTCTGCCCGCGATGAAGATACTCGACCGCCCGCACCCGACCGTGCCCGACAACGAGCCGCAGGACCGTTGCACCCGTCTCGATCCGCAGATTGGGGCGTCCGCCCGCCTCGCGAAGATAGGTGCGGGCGGTGCTGCCGCGCTCGCCCCGTGCAACCGTCCCCGGAAAGTAGCCGCAGCCATCGAGCCGATCGCCGTTCAGATCGGTGTTGAACGCTATTCCCGCCTGCTGGCAGGCTTCGAGAAACATCTCGGCCAGTTCGTAGCGTCTGGCAGGCAGGGCAACGGTCAGCGGCCCATCCCTGCCGTGAATCTCCGGATCGCCGGGCGCCAGATGATGTTCCGCAAGTCTGAAGAAGGGCAGTACGTCGCTCCAGCCCCAGCCTTCGCAGCCACTGTCCCGCCAGCCGTCATAGTCGGCTGGATGTCCGCGCAGGTAGATCATGTAGTTGATCGAGCCCGTACCGCCGATGCCACGGCCGCGCGGATAGGCGATCTGCCGATGGGCCAGTTCCCGTTGCGGTGCGGTACGATAGGCCCAGTCGAAGCGTGTGTTGGGAAGCCCGCCGAACTTCGCCGGGGTTGCAACACGCACATCCTCATCCGATCCGCCCGCTTCGAGCAGCAGGACCGATCGGCCCGGATCTTCACTCAGTCTCGCCGCGAGCACGCAACCGGCGGAACCCGCACCGACAATCACATGATCGAAACTCTCTTCCATCTTCCATTCATAACACGAAGACCGGCGGAAATCAGCCCCGGTCGCCGGAAATCATTGATCCCTCGCCAAGCACTCGCCTGCTTGCTAGTTGTGCGGCGCGTACGGGCGGCGATGCCGGTGCACGCCTTTGGCGATTTTCGGGGACGGCTTCGGCGACATGGTCAACTGGAACAGCGACATTCTCTCGATCCTGCGCCGTGCGGGTCTGCTCGAACTCGGCCCGCCTCCGCCCATGGAGCCGCTGACCGGCGGGGTCTCGAGCGACATCTGGCATGTGCGCATCGGCCATAACGAATATTGCGTCAAGCGGGCGCTCTCGAAGCTGAAGGTCAAGGCCGACTGGCGCGCGCCCGTGGAACGGAGCCATTACGAGGCGGGCTGGATGGACGTCGTCTCGCGCGTTCTGCCCAACGCCGTGCCGCCGCTCGTCCATGTCGATGAGACCGGCTCGGCCATCGTCATGCACTATCTCGATCCGGCCCGCTTTCCCTTGTGGAAGGCGCAACTCGCCGATGGCGAGATCGACTGCGCCTTCGCCGCCGCGGTCGGCCGTGCGATCGGTGTCATTCACCGCGAGACGGCAGGCAAGGCGAGTGTCGCCGCGCGTTTCCGCAGCGACGAGATCTTTCACTCGATCCGCCTCGAACCCTATCTGCTCGCCCCCGCCGCGCGTCACAGGAGTGTCACCCGTCAGCTCAAGGCCCTGGCACGGCGCACGGCGCAGACGCAGAAGGCGCTGGTGCATGGCGACGTCAGCCCGAAGAATATCCTCAAGGGGCCGCACGGACCCGTGTTCCTCGATGCCGAATGCGCCTGGTATGGCGATCCGGCATTCGACCTCGCCTTCTGTCTCAATCACCTGCTGCTCAAGGGCGTGTGGAAGCGGCAATGGCTCGAAGCCTGTCTCGACGCCTTCAATGCCCTCTATGGCGCCTATCTGCCGCTCGTGACCTTCGAACATCCCGATGATCTCGAGGCGCGTGCCGCGAGCCTGCTCGCGGGCCTTCTGCTCGGCCGGATCGACGGCAAGTCGCCGGTCGAGTACATTACCGAACCGTCCGACAAGAACAGGGTGCGCGGCATAGCCCTGGCCCTTCTCGTCGATCCCCCCGAGCGGCTTGCCCGCTATCCCGAGATCTGGCTTCAGGAGATGACGTCATGAGCCCGGCATCCATGAACATCGCGACCGTGCTGGGACGGCGGGTCTGGGACAGCCGCGGCCGGCCGACGGTCGAGGCGGAGATACGGCTCGTCGATGGTAGCACGGGGCGGGCCATCGCTCCCGCCGGCGCATCGAAGGGCATGCATGAGGCGCTCGAACTGCGCGACGGCGGCGAGCATCTCGGTGGTTACGATGTGCGCCGCGCGGTTGCCGGCATCAGGGAACGCATCGCGCCACGCCTTGCCGGGATGAATGCCGGCGATCAGGAGGCACTCGATCGGGCATTGATCGAACTGGATGGAACGGAGAACAGGCGGAGTCTCGGTGCCAATGCAACCATCGCCGTCTCGATGGCCGCCGCCCGCGCCGCCGCCGCCAGCGACGGCGTTCCGCTCTGGCGCCGCCTTGCCGGCGATCGTGCGGTGGACTGTGTGCCCTTGCCGGAAATCCAGATTTTCGGCGGCGGCGCGCATGCCGCAAGGCGTGTCGATATCCAGGATTTCATGGTGATGTGTCCGGGTGCGTCGAGCGCCGACGAGGCGTTCGAATGGACCGCCGGGATCTACCGTGCCGCCGGCCTCGTCATGGAGGAGCGCGGTCGCCTGCAGGGCGTGGCCGACGAGGGCGGATTCTGGCCCGCCTTCGACAGCAACGAGGAGGCGCTCGAGGCGCTGATGACCGCCATCGAACGGGCAGGCCGGCGACCCGGCGAGGAGGTCGTGATCTCGCTCGATGTTGCGGCATCCGAGTTCGGCAGGAACGGGGTCTACAGGCTCGCACGCGACGACAGCGAACGCGATACGGACGGAATGATCGAGCTTCTGTCGGGCTGGCTCGCACGCTATCCCATCGCCTCGGTGGAAGACCCGCTCGCCGAGGACGACCCCGCCGGTTTTGCCGCCTTCAGCCGCGAACATGGCGCAAGGGTGCAGATCGTCGGCGATGATTTCCTTGTCACCGATGCGGCAAGGGTCCGCGCCGCCGCCCAGGCCGGCACCTGCAATGCGGTCCTCGTCAAGCCCAACCAGCGCGGTACCCTGAGCGAGACACTCGCCGCCTGGGACGCCGCGCGCGCCTATGGCTTCGGTGCCATCGTCTCCGCGCGCTCGGGCGAGACGGAGGACACGACCATCTGCGATCTCGCCGTCGGCTGGGGCGTTCCGCAGATCAAGGTGGGCAGCTTCGCGCGCTCGGAACGCATGGCCAAGTGGAACGAGATCCTGCGCATCGAGGAAGCGCTCGGCGATCGCGCACGCTTCGCCGGCCGCGAACCCCTGCGCAACCTGCCGCAACGCCCCGCCGAACCTTCGCTGACCGCCTGAACTTGCGCTCGTGGTAGGTTTCCAACAAAACGTGCCACGAGCGATTCCTTGTGGTGGATCAAATGATCCCGACATTTGAATGTGACAACCGCGCCCTTGCTTCGTCGGCTGCGGGATTCAAATGTCGGGTTCGATCCACTGAACTTGCGAACGCCTGAACGAGCACCCATCTCCTTGTTCATGGAAAAGAGCCTCGTCCGTCTGCCCGAACCCGCCAGTGCGCCCGAACCCCGGCAGCTCTGGGCGAAACTCGGTCGCGTTCTGGCGCATGTGCCGTTCGCCGATGATCTTCTCGCGGCCTACTACTGCGCACTCGACGAGAAGACGCCGGCGCGCGCACGGGCCATGCTGTTCGGTGCCGTCGCCTATTTCATCCTGCCGGTGGATGCCATTCCCGATTTCGTCCTCGGCATGGGCTTCACCGACGATGCGGCGGTGATCGCCGCCGTGATCGCGCTCTTCGGTCGCCATGTGAATGACGGGCATCGCGCAAGGGCGCGCGAACGTCTGCGGAGCCTGCGCGCCGACAGGGTGTGAGGCCGAGCACCCGCTCGCGAAAGCGGTTTGCGCTTGGCATGTGGCGCGGTCCTGCACTACGCCGTTGCGTGACACGAACAGAAGGAGAATTCCCGGAATGGCGGACGTACAGGGTGTGACCGGCGACAGGCTCAAATCCTTCATCGAGCGCCTTGAAACCCTCGAGGACGAAAAACGCGAGCTCGGTGAACAGATCAAGGAAGTGTTCGCGGAGGCCAAGGGCGAGGGCTTCGACGTCAAGGTCATGCGCCAGCTGCTCAAGCTGCGCAAGATGAAGCCCCACGACCGCATGGAACAGGAAGAACTCCTCGACGTCTACAAATCCGCCATCGGCATGCTCTGATTTTTGTCAGACATCGGTTTTCGACGCGATGGCTCACATCAACAAGGTCATGAAGTCGGTGAATTCTCCGGACGGCAGCCATTGCGTGGATATCTTCGTGCGCCCCGACGGATCGTTCGGTTTCGAGGAATATCGCCGGGATGTCGAGGATCCGGGCGGCTGGTTTCCGATTGGACACCATGCCACGATGACATTCCAGACAGAACACGCCGCCCGTCAGGCCGCCGGGAGGCGTGTTTGCTGGTTGTCGTCCTTGCCCGACAGACCGACGCGTTCAACCTGACAAGAAATCAGTTCGCCCCGGAAAGCAGCCTTCTGGCGATTACCTGTGCCTGGATCTCCGCCGCTCCCTCGAAGATGTTGAGAATGCGGGCGTCGCAGAGGACGCGGCTGATGGGGTATTCCCGGGCGTAGCCATTGCCGCCATGGATCTGCAGGGCATTGTCGGCGGCGGCGAATGCCACCTGCGCACCCAGCAGCTTGGCAAGGCCGGCTTCCAGATCGCAGCGGCGGTCGCTGTCCTTCTGCCGCGCCGCATGCAGTGCGAGCTGGCGGGCGATCATGGTTTCGGTCGCCATCCACGCCAGTTTCTGAAAGACGCGCGGGAAGTCGAAGAGCTCGGAACCGAATTGCCTGCGTTCATGCGCGTAGGCGAGGCCGAGATCGAAGGCGCAGGCGGCAACGCCGACCGCGCGCGCCGCCGTCTGGATCCGCGCGCTCTCGAAGGTCGCCATGAGCTGCTTGAAGCCCTGGCCCTGAACGCCGCCGAGCAGGTCGGCTTCCGGCACCTCGAAGCCGTCGAACGAAAGGGCATATTCCTTCATGCCGCGATAGCCGAGCACGCCGATCTCGCTGCCGTCGAGCCCGTCGACGGGAAAGGGGGCGTCCTCCGTTCCGCGCGGCTTGCGGGCGAGCAGCATGGACAGGCCCTTGTAGCCCTTCTCCGCCGGGTTGGTGCGACAGAGAACGGTCATCATGTCGGCACGCGCCGCATGGGTGATCCAGTTCTTGTTGCCGGTCACCCGCCAGACGCCGTCGGCAAGCTCGGCGCGGGTCTTCAGGCTGGCCAGATCGGAGCCGATATCGGGTTCGGTGAAGACAGCGGTCGGCAGGATCTCTCCCGAGGCGATCTTCGGCAGGAACTCTTCCTTTTGCGCATCCGTGCCGCCGAGCCGGACGAGTTCGCCGGCGATCTCCGAGCGGGTCGAGAGCGAGCCCACGCCGATATAGCCGCGCGAGAGCTCCTCGGTGACGATGCACATCGCCTCCTTGCCCATGCCGAGCCCGCCATGCTCCTCGGGCAGGGTGAGGCCGAACACGCCCAGTTCCGCCAGTTCGTCGACGATTTCGATGGGGATCAGTTCATCGCGATCATGCCAGCCCTGCGCGAAGGGCGTGACCTTGTCGGCGGCAAAGCGGCGGAACTGCTCCTGCACCATTTGCAGGGTCTCGTCGCCATAGCCGTGATCGCCGGTGTGGCCCTCGCTCACCAGTTCGGCCAGCCGCGCCCGGCGTCCGACCGAGCCGCCCTCGCGGATGACGGTGCGTACGGCCGGATCGCTCATGAAGGCGAGGATGTCGGCATCGTCCATGTACAGGTCCGCCGGGCGGACATATTCCACCTGGCTCATCGGCACGCCGCCGGCGAGGCGGGCGAGATATTCGGCGAAGGCCCAGTCGCGCATGAGCCCTTCGCGCTCGCCGAGCCGGCCCGTCTCCTCCAGCCGCCGCGACCAGCCGAGCATCTGCCAGAGACCCTCGACATAGACCTCGAACCAGGCGAGGCCGTGAGCGGCATTCTGCTCGCGCTCGAGCAATGCCGCGTCGATGCGTCCCTCCCGGCTGACGACCGGGCGAAGGGCGACGATGGCCGCATCGCGCAACCTTTCGGCGGCGGCCAGCGCAGAATCGAGATGCGGTGCCAGATCCGCCGACGATCCGTCATCCGCGAGCGGCTCAATCATTGCGCCGGCCATGCCCTCAGTCCTCCATCGCTTCTTCGAGCGTACGCATGCCCGGACGCTTCGCCGAGACGAGCACCGCCATGTTGCCCGGCTTGTGCTCGTTCTTGCGCATCTTCTGGTGCGCGCGGGGAATGTCCTCCCACGCAAACACTTCCGACATGCACGGATCGACCTGGCGGTTGAGGACGAAGCGGTTGGCGGCCGAGGCCTGCTTGAGATTGGCGAAGTGGCTGCCCTGCATGCGCTTTTGCCGCATCCACATGTAGCGGGCGTCGATGGTGAGCTTGTAGCCGGTGGTGCCGGCACAGATGACCACCATGCCGCCACGCTTCACGACCAGCGCCGAGACGGGGAAGGTGGCGGCACCCGGATGCTCGAATACCATATCGACATCGTTGCCCTTGCCGGTGATGTCCCAGATGGCCTTGCCGAACTTGCGCGCTTCCTTGAGCCAGCTGCCATAGGCTTCCTGATCCATCGGATCGGGCATTTCACCCCAGCAGTTGAAGTCCTTGCGGTTGATGGCGGCCCTGGCGCCGAGGGAGAGGACGAAATCGCGCTTGTCCTCTTCCGAGATCACGGCGATGGCGTTGGCGCCGGAGGC
>JAGREZ010000018.1:0-2798 GCA_020446285.1 Geminicoccaceae bacterium | reverse complement strand
AGGTGCTGCGGGCGCGGCATGAGCTGGCGGCTCTGCACGCGGCAGAACTGGGCGAAGCTGCCGTCGGTGGTCTCGTAGCCCCAGATCCGCTGGCTCGCCGAGTTCATCGGGTCGCCGCCATTGCATTCCTCGTCGTCACCATCGTCCTGGTTGCAATGGATGACGACCTCGTCGCCGACCTTCCAGCGCTTCACCTTGGAGCCGACGGCCCAGACGATGCCGGACGCATCCGACCCGGCGATGTGATAGGGCTGCTTGTGCAGGTCCAGCGGCGACAGCGGGATGCCCAGCGCGGCCCACACGCCATTATAGTTGACACCTGCGGCCATCACCAGCACCAACACCTCGTCGTCACCGGGCGGAGGTGTTGGAACCACTTCCTGCTGCATTGCAGAAACCGGTTCGCCATGCCGCTCCTTGCGGATGGTCCATGCGTACATGTTGGCGGGCACATGGCCCAAAGGCGGAATCTCGCCGATCTCGTAGAGATCCCTGCCGGCCGGACCGGCGGATTGTTCGGCGGTATGGGCGGCTCCGGTATTGACCAAGGGTATGACCTCCGCGCTGCTGGTGTCCATGGTGGATTCCTCCGGCCGTGCCGAGAAACGGCCCGGACTGATCGTGTGAATTCCGGTCTCTTCGTCGACATAGGCGAAGAAGTCCCTGGGATGAAGATCGACGCCGACGCGCCGGGCGACTTCCAGCATCTCCGCCTGTCGTCTGGCCGGAATGGCGCCACGGCGCACCCAGCCGGAAACGGCGGTCTGCCAGATTCCCAACAACTCCGCCACGCGCTGCTGCGAGCCGAATTTCTGGATGATGTGCTCGACCTGCTCTTTCTGCATCTTTTCGTCCATGCTGCACATGCGTGACGCTGACGCACAAAAGTGTTGAAGTCAACACTATAAATGTTTTGCCGATCATGCCACGAAGGTGTTAGGGAAAGCTTACCCGTGTGCAACGACTCCCGATGAGGTGTTAGGCATGACCGACAAACCCTGGCTCTTCCGCACCTATGCCGGCCACAGTTCGGCAAAGGCCAGCAACGAGCTCTACCGGACCAATCTCGCGCGCGGGCAGACGGGGCTGTCGGTAGCTTTCGACCTGCCGACGCAGACGGGCTATGACAGCGATCATCCGCTCGCACGCGGCGAGGTGGGCAAGGTCGGCGTGCCGGTCTCGCATCTCGGCGACATGCTGACGCTCATGGACGGCATCCCGCTCGATCGCATGAATACCTCGATGACCATCAACGCGACGGCGCCGTGGCTGCTCTCCCTCTACATCGCGGCAGCCGAGAAGCAGGGTGTCGGGCGTTCGGTCCTCACCGGCACGGTGCAGAATGACATCATCAAGGAATATCTCTCACGCGGGACCTACATCTTCCCGCCAGCACCTTCGATCAGACTGATCGCCGATGTGGTCGCGTTCACGACGTCGGAAATGCCGAAATGGAATCCGACGAATGTCTGTTCCTATCACCTGCAGGAGGCGGGTGCCACGCCGGTGCAGGAACTGGCCTATGCGCTGGCAACCGCGATTGCCGTGCTCGATGCGGTGAAGGAAAGCGGGCAGATCGAGGATGCGGCGTTCGAAAAGGTCGTCGGGCGCATCAGTTTCTTCGTCAATGCCGGCATCCGCTTTGTCACCGAACTCTGCAAGATGCGCGCCTTCACCGAACTGTGGGACCAGATCGCGCGCGAACGTTACGGCGTGACGGATGAGAAATACCGGCGCTTCCGCTATGGCGTGCAGGTGAATTCGCTGGGGCTCACCGAGCAACAGCCCGAAAACAACGTCTATCGCATCCTGCTCGAAATGCTCGCCGTCACGCTTTCGAAGAATGCCCGCGCCCGCGCCGTGCAGCTTCCTGCATGGAACGAGGCGCTGGGTTTGCCGCGCCCGTTCGACCAGCAATGGTCACTGCGCATGCAGCAGATTCTCGCGTTCGAGACGGATCTTCTCGAATATGAGGACATCTTCGATGGCAGCCATGTGATTTCCGCCCGGGTCGAGGCGCTCAAGGAGGAGGCGCGCGCCGAGCTTGCCCGTATCGACGAGATGGGCGGTTCATTGTCGGCGGTGGAAAGCGGCTACATGAAGGCGCGGCTGGTCGAGAGCAACACGAAACGTGTTGGCGATATCGCCGGCGGCCGGCAGAAGGTGATCGGTGTGAACTGTTACACCGACAGCGCGCCATCGCCACTGACCACCGGCGATGCGTTCCTCGCCGTCGATGCCCGCGCCGAACAGGACCAGATCGAGGCGCTGCAGGCGTTCCGTGAACAGCGGGACGGTGCTGCCGTCGACGGTGCTCTTGCCGATTTGCGCCGGGTCGCGTCCGGGGGCGGCAACATCATGGAACCGTCGCTCGTCTGCGCCCGCTCGGGAGTGACCACCGGCGAGTGGAGCGGCGTGCTGCGCGAGGTGTTCGGCGAATATCGCGCACCCACGGGCGTTGCCGCCGCCAGCGTTCTCGACGAGGTCGATCATCTGGCCCCGGTGCGCGAAAAGGTGGATGCGCATGAACGGAGCAGCGGCCGCCGGTTGAAGATCCTCATCGGCAAGCCCGGTCTCGACGGCCATTCCAACGGTGCGGAGCAGATCGCGGTGGCGGCGCGCGACAGCGGCATGGAGGTCGTCTATGAGGGCATCCGCCTGACACCTGCGCGCATCGTCAACACCGCACTCGAGGAAAGCGTGCACGTCATCGGCCTGTCGGTGCTGTCCGGCTCGCACCTGCCGCTGGTCAGCGAGGTTGTCGAGCGCATGAACAAGGCGGGCATCGGCGATATCCC
>JAGREZ010000178.1:3646-7943 GCA_020446285.1 Geminicoccaceae bacterium | reverse complement strand
CCCGCCGGGGTCTTCGAGTTCGTCGAGGAGGGCGGTGAGTCGCGCCTGCAGATCAACGCGCAGAACTGCGTGCAGTGCAAGACCTGCGACATCAAGGATCCCACCCAGAACATCAACTGGGTAACGCCGGAGGGCGGCGGCGGGCCGAACTACCCCAACATGTGACGGGCGGGCGGGGATACCGTTCGCGGGGTTTCCGGTCCGGATCCGGCTTCGCCGGGTCGCCCGATCTCGAGGATGCGGGAGAGACCGCTGTTGCCGTCGACGAGATCCCGCAATGTCACCGGATCGAGTGTCCGGAAGAAGGCTTCGTGCGCCCGCGCAAGCGAGGCGTTGAGCCTGCAGCAGCAGGAAAGCGGGCAGGTGTTGGACTGGTGGTCGAAGCATTCGGCAATCGGAGCGCCGCCTTCGAACAGGCGGAAGACCTTGCCGACCGATATTTCCTCGGGTGCGAGGCGAAGGCGGAAACCTCCGGCGCGGCCGCGCACCGTGGTTATGAAGCCGCGCCGGCCGAGTTCGTTGACCACGACGGCCGTGTGACCTTCGGAAGCGTTGATCGTACGCGCAAGATCGTGCTTTCGCAGGACGTGGCCGACATTCACCGCACAGGCCATGAGGACGCGCATGGCGAGATTGGTCCTTGTCGTCACGCGCATCAGCTCTCCCTTCGAGTTTCGGGCCCGTTCGAGTGGAGTGCGCCGACATGCGCCGCCGTCCCGCTTTCCGATCACCGTTCCCGGGAAAACATATAAACAAGAATATGAATTATGACAATCGCATGGCCGATCCGGCGAGCCGGCGTCTCGCCGAATCCGTGGCACCGTTCGAAGGCGAGGTCATGCGCGCCGGCGGGCTGTCGGTCGTGGCGGCGCTGCTGTGGGTCGTCATGGCGGCGGCGGTTGCGAACATCTTTGGCGCGCTGATCGAAGACCGGTCCACGCCGGCTTCACTGGCACTTGCGGTGACGGTGTTCGTTGCTGCGGGAGCCTTGCGCATCGCGCTCGAATGGCGTGCCACGGACTTGCTCGACATTGTTGCCGACCGGCTCGTGGCGCGGGAACGCCGTGCCCTCGTCGAGGCGCAGGACCGGCTCTCGCCGCGTGCCTCGCGCCTTGCCTCCGCATCGCTCGGCGCCCTTCTCGTCGACAAGCTGCCGCATCTGGCTCCGTTCGTGCGACGTTACCGGCCGGCCGCGCTGCGTGTGGCCATCCTGCCCGGGGTGCTGCTGCTCGTCTCGTTCTCGCTTTCCTGGACGGTGGCGCTGATCCTGCTGGTTGCGGGGCCGCTCATTCCGCTGTTCATGGCGCTGGTCGGGCTCGCCGCGCGCGAGGCGAGCGAGCGGCAGATGGCGGAGATCGGGACGCTCTCCGGCCTCCTCGCCGAACGTCTCGCCGCGCTTTTCGATATCCGGCTGCTGGACGCGCGCGAGCGGATGCTCGCCGAATTCGATCACCGCTCGCAACGCCTGCGCAAGAAGTCCATGGCGGTGCTGAAGGTCGCGTTCCTGTCGTCTGCGGTGCTCGAACTGTTCTCCGCGCTCGGCGTTGCCATGGTCGCGGTCTATGCGGGATTTGCGCTTCTCGGCGAATTGCGTTTCGGTGCGTGGGCCACGCCATTGACGGCGACGGAAGGCATCTTCCTGCTGATGATCGCACCGGAGTTCTTCCAGCCGCTCCGCGATCTCGCAGCCGCCTGGCACGACCGGGCGGCGGCACTTGCCGTTGCGTCGGAACTCGCCGGGATCGAGGCGGTGCCGGCCGTCCCGATCCTCGGCTCGGGCGGGCGGCCGCGGGAGGCGTTGCCGGTGCCGCGGATTTCGCTCGAGGGACTGTCCATCGGTCCGCTCCGCTTTCCCGATCTCGCAATCGGGCCGGCGACGTCCATCGCCTTCACCGGGCCGTCCGGCAGCGGAAAATCGACGCTCGTTTCACTGATCGGTGGGCTTGAGGCTCCAGATACCGGGCATGTCCGGATCGACGGCATTCCCCTTGCGGCGGGCAATGCCGACGACTGGCGGGGGCTGGTGGCCTGGGTGCCGCAGGCAGCGCGGTTCGAGGCGGGGACGCTTCAAGACATCCTGCTCGACGGTGCTCCCGAGGACGTGTCACGAGCCGATATCGCGGCTGCTCTCGCCCTCGCTTCGGCGCAAGACATCGTCGCCCGTCTGCCGGACGGGCTGGACACGGTTCTGGGCGAGAACGGCGGCGGTGTATCGGGCGGTGAGGGGCGCCGGCTGCTGCTGGCGCGGGCGGCCCTGTCGGGACGTCCGGTGCTGCTCGCCGATGAGCCGACCGCCGATCTCGACCATGAGACGGCGGCCGAGGTGATCGCAGCATTGCGGAGGCTGAACAGCGCCGGAACCACGGTGATCGTGGCGACCCACGATCTGGCGCTGGCTTCGGCCATGGGACGGCGGATCGTGCTCGGCGGAAGGCGGGAACAGGCATCATGAATTCCCTGATCCGGATCCACCGGCGCATCTGGCGGGAGGAGCGAAAGGCGCTTCGGCGTGGCCTTGCCCTGTCGGTCGCCGTTCTCGTGGCAGGTGCGGCGCTGCTCGGCCTTTCCGGCTGGTTCATCACCGCCGCGGGCATGGCGGGCATCGCCGGCCTTGGGATCGCTTTCGATGTCTTCCGGCCATCCGCTGGCGTACGGTTCCTCGCTCTCGGCCGGACGGCCGCGCGATATGGCGAACGGCTGTTGACCCATGATGCAACCCTGCGCGTGCTGGCGCGGCTTCGCGTGCGGATCCTCGAAGGGCTGGCCGGCGAGGATCCGGTCAGGCTCGCGCGGCTGCGAAGCCCGCTATTGCTCAACCGTGTCACCGCCGATGTGGATGCCCTCGACGGTGTCGCGATCCGCGTCGTCATTCCCGTGGTCGCGGGTGCGATGACGCTCGCCTTCGCCGGCATGGTTCTCGCCTGGCTGGTGCCACCCGTGATCGCCGCACTGTCCGTCGGCATCCTTGCCGCGGGCGGGGCACTGACGATCGGCTGGTCGGGGCGGCGCTCGGTTGCGCCAGCGGCTGAGGCCGAACGGTTGCGGCAGGCGTTTCGCGCGGCGGCGATCGAGCATTTCCGCGCGCGGATCGTCCATGCCTTCGCCGGCACCTTGCCTCGATCCCGCGAACGGCTGCTGGAGATCGACAAGCGCCTGCGCGACGCCGAGCTGCGATTGGCACGGCTCGACCGACAGGGTGTCGCCGCCGTTTCCGCCACCGGGCTTGTGGCTGCCGGCGCCACACTCGCGGCGGGCGGGGTGCTCGTGCTGTCTGCGCGGATCTCGCCGGCGGACGCGGCAATCGCCGTCTTCGCATCGCTGGCCCTGACCGAGGTCCTGGCGCCCCTGCAGCGTGTCATGGGTGAGTTCGGGCGGATGCGCGACGCGGCCGGGCGGGTCGCTCCGCTGCTGGATGGCGGGCTCCGGGAGCATGCGTCCCCGGACATGACCCCCGGTCCATCCGGAGGCCGGCGGTCGCTTCTGTCCGTATCGGGATTGAGCGTCGGTGCGCCGGTATCCACGCGGCCGCTGATGCCACCCTTGACCTTTGCCGTGGAGTCGGGAGAGATGCTGGCACTGGCGGGGCGTTCGGGATCGGGCAAGACGACGCTCCTTTCGACCATTGCCGGCATGGTGCCGACGCTCGGCGGAACGGTAGCGGTCACGGGAACACCGCTCGCTTCGTGCGATGAGGCCTTCCTTCGCGGCATGCTCGGCTATCTTCCGCAGCGCAGCCAGCTCATGTCCGGCACGGTTCGCGGCAATCTCGGCTTGGCCGCGCCGTTGGCAACGGAGGATGACATGATGGAGATGATCGGGGCGCTTGGCCTCGGGGCGGCTCTTGACGGTCGGGGAGGGCTCGACCTTGCGCTCGGTGAGGGCGGAGCCGGATTGTCGGGCGGGGAGTCGCGGCGGCTCGCGCTTGCCCGTGTCTTGCTGCGTCGCCCGCGCATCCTGCTCCTCGACGAGCCGACCGAGGGGCTCGATGCGGACACGGCTGCGATGGTTCTGGCGGCGGCGCGGCGTTTCCTTCCGGATGCCGCCATCCTCCTCGCGAGCCACAAGGCGAGCGAAATCGAGGCGTGCGATCGTGTGTTGACATTAAAAGATATAAATTAGATTAACTGTTTTGATCTGGATCAACATGAATCTTCGCGAAATCGCCTAAGAGTGTTGTGAGGGAATGCCGGCAGCCGTGGCACAACGGCACGCGCGCAGACAAGGAGAGGAACATGGAGATAGGCGTCGTCGAACTGTCGCGCCTGCAATTCGCGATGACGGCCATGTACCACTTCCT
>JAGREZ010000178.1:0-3528 GCA_020446285.1 Geminicoccaceae bacterium | reverse complement strand
TGTTCGGGATCAATTTCGTCCTGGGTGTCGCCACCGGGATCACGATGGAATTCCAGTTCGGGATGAACTGGAGCTACTACAGCCATTATGTCGGTGATGTCTTCGGTGCGCCGCTCGCCATCGAGGGGCTCATGGCCTTCTTCCTCGAGGCGACCTTTGTCGGGTTGTTCTTCTTCGGTTGGGACAAGCTGTCGAAGGTGCAGCATCTGGTCGTCGCATGGCTGGTGGCGATGGGCTCGAACTTCTCCGCGCTGTGGATCCTGATCGCCAACGGCTGGATGCAGAACCCGGTCGGCGCGGCCTTCAATCCCGAAACGATGCGGATGGAGATGACGTCATTCTACGACGTCCTGTTCAACGAGGTCGCGCAGGCCAAGTTCGTGCACACGGTGTCGGCGGGCTATGTGACCGCATCGGTCTTCGTGCTCGGTATCTCCGCCCTCTATCTCCTGCAGCAGCGGCATGGCGATCTCGCCCGCCGTTCGATCGCGGTGGCCTCGGCCTTCGGCCTCGCATCGGCCCTGTCGGTGGTCGTGCTGGGCGACGAGAGCGGATATTCGGCGAGCCACACCCAGAAGATGAAGCTCGCCGCCATCGAGGCGATGTGGGAAACCCATGACGCTCCGGCTTCCTTCACGCTTGTCGGATTTCCGGATCAGGAGGCCCGCGAGACCCACTATGCGGTGGAAATCCCCTGGGTCATGGGACTGATCGCCACCCGCTCGCTTGACCGCGAAATCACGGGCATCGACGAACTGGTGGCGAAATCACAGGAGATGATCCGCAGCGGCATCATCGCCTGGGATGCGCTCATGACCATCCGCGCCGAACGCGACGATACCCCGCAGGAGGTGCGCGACAGGTTCGAGGCGCATTCCGCCGATCTCGGCCACGCGCTGCTGCTCAAGCGCTATGTCGACGATCCCCGCGATGCGACCGACGAGCAGATCGCCATGGCCGCCGACGACACCATTCCGGGCGTCGCACCGCTGTTCTGGGCGTTCCGCGTGATGGTCGGGCTGGGTTTCGCCTTCATCGCCATGATGGCCTATTTCTTCGTCAGGACCTCGTTTTGCCGGATGCGGTTTCCGCGCTGGTCGCTCGTTGCGGCCGTGATCATGATCCCGACCCCCTGGATCGCGGTGGAACTCGGGTGGTTCGTGGCCGAGTTCGGCCGTCAGCCCTGGACTGTCGACGGGGTGCTGCCCACGGCGCTTTCGGCCTCCGGGTTGAGCGTCACCGATCTCCTGATCACGCTGGCCGGCTTCATCACCTTCTATTCGATCCTCTTTGTCATCGAGATGGGCCTGATGGTGAAATATATCCGCAAGGGACCCTTCCTCGATGTCGCCGAGACGGAGGCATGGGCAGCCCGTCACGAGCACCGGCTGCGGACCCATGACGGTCAGGGTCCCTTTGCCGCCAACCCTGCGGAGTAGGAGCGATGATCCTCCACGAACTGATCGATTTCGATACCCTTCGCGTGATCTGGTGGGTGCTGCTTGGCGTGCTGCTCGTCGGCTTCGCGCTGACCGACGGGTTCGACATGGGCGTGGGTGCCCTGCTGCCGTTTGTAGCGAGGACGGATCTGGAGCGGCGCGTGGCCATCAATACGGTTGGCCCGGTCTGGGAGGGAAATCAGGTCTGGTTCATTCTCGGCGGCGGCGCGATCTTTGCAGCATGGCCACCGCTCTATGCGGTCTCGTTCTCCGGCCTCTACCTTGCGATGTTCGCCGTGCTCGCCGCCTTCATCCTGCGCCCGGTAGCCTTCAAGTATCGCTCCAAGCGCGAAAGCCGGATCTGGCGTGGCGGCTGGGACTGGGCGCTCTTCATCGGCGGTGCGGTGCCGGCACTCCTGTTCGGCGTGGCCGTCGGCAATGTGATGCTCGGCGTGCCGTTCGTGCTGACCGGCGAGCTGATGCCGGTCTATCCCGGTTCGGCGCTGGCGAAATTCACCGGCCTGCTCCGCCCCTTCGCCATCCTCGCCGGCATCGTGTCATTCTCGATGCTGCTGATGCACGGTGCGGCCTGGCTCGGGCTGAAGGCCGAGGGGCCCGTTGCCGGGCGTGCTCGATCCATCGGCACGGTGGCCGGGATCGTGGCTGCTGCGGGTTACGCGCTTGCCGGACTCTGGCTTGCCTTCGGGGTCGACGGTTTCGCATTTGCCGGTCCGGTCGCGGCGGACGGTCCCTCCAATCCGCTCTACAGCGAGGTCGTGCGGGGAGGGACGTGGCTTGCGGCCTATGCCGCGCGTCCATGGATCGTCGTGGCACCGCTGATGGGCTTTGCCGGCATCACCATGGCGGTGCGGGGATTGCGGGCGGGTCGCGAGCTTTCGACGCTGCTCTGGTCGAAGCTCGCGATCACGGGAATCATCACCTCGGTCGGATTGACGATGTTTCCCTTCATCCTGCCCTCGACGCTGGACCCGACGAGCTCGCTCACGGTCTGGGATGCGTCGAGTTCGCACCAGACATTGTTCATCATGCTGGTCGTCACCCTGATCTTCATGCCGTTGATCCTCGCCTACACCTCCTGGGTCTATCGGGTGCTCTGGGGCAAGGTTACCGAGGCGGAGGTCTCCGAAAGCGCGCATACGGTCTATTGAACGGGCGCATGGCGGTGACTGTCGTGACTGTTATCGGAAAGGGACACGGATCCATGTGGTATTTTGCCTGGTTGCTCGGTCTGCCGCTGGCGGCTGCCTTCGCCGTTCTCAACGCCATGTGGCTGGAATTGCGCGCCGATGCCGAATTGGCAGGTGAGGATGATCCGCAGGCAGGCGGGCACTGAGCTTTCCCGTGGCCTTGCCGGCTTCGCGAACCGTTCAGACTTCGGGCACCGGTCGCGGCCTGCGCTCGTCATCGATCGCTACATAGACGAAACGGCCTTCGGTCACCTTGACCTCCTCGCCGGTGCGGCCGCGCTGGGCCCAGGCGTCGACGGTTATGGTGATCGAGGTGCGACCGACGCTTGTGACTTCGGCATAGAAGCTGACGACATCGCCCACCATGACCGGCGCGTGGAATTTCATTCCCTCGATCGCCACCGTGGCGACGCGCCCGCCGGCGCGCTTGTAACCGCAAACGCCACCCGCGATATCCATTTGCGCGAGTATCCAGCCTCCGAAAATGTCTCCGGCGGGATTGGTGTCCGCGGGCATGGCAATGGTTCGAACCGCCGGGATTCGCAGCTCGGACACTTGACGGGGCGAGTCCTGCATGGCTTCTGCGTGATACCTTGAGTAGAGCATTGCAGTCGATGGGCGATACGGCGTACTCCCGTTGCATAGGCCAGCTGTTGCCGACGTGCAATCGGGTACTCCCGCAAATGAAAAACGGAGCCGAATGAGCGATCTTTTCGAGCTGAAGGAAGCCGGTGGCGGCAAGGATTACACCGCCGAGGATATCGAGGTTCTCGAGGGTCTCGAACCGGTGCGGCGGCGACCGGGCATGTATATCGGCGGCACCGACGCCAATGCCCTGCATCATCTCGTCGCCGAGTTGCTCGACAACAGCATGGACGAGG
>JAGREZ010000177.1:4373-4839 GCA_020446285.1 Geminicoccaceae bacterium | reverse complement strand
GCCGTACACCGGCGCGTGTGCGACGAGGTGACCGCCTGGCTCGAAAGCATCGGCTGGAGCGTCGACGGCGTGACCGAAAGTCCGATCACCGGCCCGAGCGGCAACCGGGAATTCCTCGTTGCCGCCCGCCGCCGCGGCCGCGAGCCGGTTGGGTCAACGGGCCGTTAACGAAAAATTGACGGAAAATCCGCTAGACTTCGCGCGGGTTCAAGGATTTGTGAGAGCTTCGAGCGAAGATGACAGACAGGGAATCAAACAGGCGACGGTCGAGCGACCGCCCGCATTCCGGCAATGGCGAGAGCGACGGTACGTCCGGCGGAACGCTCGTCTCGCGTCTGACCGGAGCCCTGTTCGGCCGCCGCGAAGAACCGGCCGAAGCAGCGCCCGCCACCGTCGATCCGCTTCTCGACAGTGCCGTGACCGCCATGCGCAGTCTCGGCATCAAGCCCACGCCACCCGCCTACAC
>JAGREZ010000177.1:0-4293 GCA_020446285.1 Geminicoccaceae bacterium | reverse complement strand
CCGACGCGGATCGCCGAACTCTATGAACGCTTCTTCGGCGCCGAACAGGAAGGGCTCGCCGCCTACGAGGCCAGCCGCAATGTCGAACGTCTGCTCAGCGTCGTTCACGAGGCGCTGAACGCCGCCGGCGACACCACGACCAGCCACGGCGAACGGATCTCCGCGCTGCATGACGAACTCGGCCGGCAGGAGAAAGTCACCGAGATCCGCAAGGTCGTCGCCGGCATCCTCTCCGAAACCGCGCGCATGCGCATGTCGATCAACAAGCTCGAGCGCCGCGTCGTGCACAGCGCGGCAGAGATCGCCGAATTGCGCGACAATCTCGAACAGGCCCAGCGCGAGGCCAATGCCGACCCGCTAACCGGCATCGCCAATCGCAAGATGCTGGAATTCGAGCTCAAACGCTCGGCGAAGGAAGCGGCCGGCGGTGACAAGCCGTTTTCCGTGCTGATGGTGGACGTCGACGAATTCAAGCAATTCAACGACGAATACGGACACCAGATCGGCGACCACGCGCTCAAGCTGGTTGCCCGCACCCTCGCCCAGGGCATCAAGCGCCGTGATCTCGCCGCCCGCTTCGGCGGCGAGGAATTCAGTGTGGTACTGGTGGAAACACCGCTCGATGGTGCGATCAAGCTCGCCGAAAACCTTCGCGCCCGGATCGAAACGACAAAGCTGGAGAGCGAAGGCGTCAGCCATGGCGTGCGTCCGGTCACCATATCCATCGGCGTCGCCCAGTATCGCGAGGACGAGCCGCTCAAGCGCCTCGTGGGCCGCGCCGACCGCGCCCTCTACCGGGCCAAGGAACAGGGCCGCAACCGGGTCGTGAGCGAACGCGACATCGAGGTCCATGGCCGTCCGAAAAGCCGGGCGAAGGCCCGCGCATGAATTCCCGAAGTCCGCGACGGGGGCGGGTGGAACCTTCCTGACGGAGGGGCCGGGCCTCAGGTTTCGCCCGGTTCCTCGAACTTGTGCGAGCGGGGAAAGCCCTGTGGTGCCATGCGGCCGGCCGAGGCCCGTTTGCCGCGCCACGCGGTGAGATCCCTTTCGTGGCGCGTGCGTGAGCCGGTGGGCCAGGAAAGACCGTCCTCGAGGCGCAGGACGGTGACATCCGAGAGATAGGCGTCGCGAAAACGCTGGAGAATGACGCCGCGGCCGCGCGCCATCACCGGCAGTTCCTCCATGTCAAAGACGAGAAGCTTGCGGTTGGTTCCGACGGTGGCCACCGAGTCGGCCCCCTCGCCCACCGATCGCGCGGCGACCAGAGCGTCGCCCTTGCCGAGATTGACCACCTGCTTGCCGCTCCTGGTCTGCGCCGCGATCTCCTTTTCCTCGGCAAGGAACCCCCGGCCGTCGCGGGTTGCGAAGATGACCTTTCCGGCGGGATCGTGGATGAGAAGCGCCAGCAGGTCGACGCCCTTGCCGAGATCGATGATGAGGCTGACGGGCTCGCCCATGCCGCGCCCGGAGGGCAGCTTGTCCACCGCGAGCAGATAGACGCGACCGTCATCGGCAATGGCGAGCAGCCTGTCGGCGCTGTTGGTGTGAATGATGAAGCGTTCCCCGTCACCATCCTTGTACCTGATATCCGATGTATCGGCCTGGTGGCCGCGCAGCGCCCGGATCCAGCCCTTCTTCGAACAGATGACGGTCATCGCCACCCGTTCGACCGGCTGTTCGAGCAGCACCGGATCGATGGCGGGAGCCTCGGCGATGCGGGTGCGGCGCGGATCGGCGAAGGCCACGCGCGCCTCTTCCATCTCGCTTTTGAGCTTCGCCCGGCGCAGCCCCTCGTCGCCGAGCAGCGCCCTGAGCTCCCGACGCTCGGCGATGAGCGCCTTCTTCTCGTTCTTCAGCTCCATCTCCTCGAGCTTGCGCAGATTGCGCAAGCGGAGATTGAGGACCGCCTCGGCCTGCCGTTCGCTGAGCTCGAAACGGGCCATCAGCTCCGGCTTCGGTTCGTCGCTCTCGCGGATGATGCGGATCACCTCGTCGATGTCGAGATAGGCCTTGAGATAGCCATCAAGGATCTCGAGGCGATCCTCGATCTTGCCGAGACGGAAGTTCGAGCGGCGGACGAGAACCTCCATGCGATGGTCGATGAACGCGGCGAGCATGCGGGCGAGGCCCAGAACGCCGGGCACACCGCGTCCGTCCAGCACGTTCATGTTCAGCGACAGCCGCACTTCCATCTCCGATTGACGGAAAAGCTGTTCCATCAGCAATTCCGCCGGAACGCTGCGGCTGCGGGGAATGAGGACGATGCGGATGTCTTCGGTCGATTCATCGCGAAGATCGGCCAGAAGCGGCAGCTTGCGCGCGGCGAGAAGCTCCGCGAGGCGCTCGATCAGCCGCGATTTCTGCACCTGATAGGGAATTTCGGTAACGACCACCTGATACTGGCCGTGTCCCAGTTTCTCTTCCTCGTAATGTGCGCGCAACCGCAGCGATCCGCGCCCGGTCTCGTACGCCTCGGCGATCGTCGCGGCACTTTCGATCAGCGTGCCGCCGGTGGGCAGGTCCGGTCCCCTGACGAACCGCATGAGCTCGGCCGTGGTCGCCGGCCCGGCATCGGCGGGACGTTCGAGCATGAAGGCCAGCGCATCGAGAAGTTCGCCCGCATTGTGCGGCGGAATGCTGGTGGCCATGCCGACGGCGATGCCCGTCGCACCGTTGGCGAGGAGGTTGGGAAAGGCAGCCGGCAGAACCACCGGTTCCTTCTCGCTGCCGTCATAGGTTTCGCGAAAGTCGACCGTGTCCTGGTCGATGCCGTCGAGAAGCGCCTGCGCAACAGCGGTCATGCGGCTTTCGGTGTAGCGCATGGCGGCGGGATTGTCGCCGTCGACATTGCCGAAATTGCCCTGACCGTCGACGAGCGGGTAGCGCTGGCTGAACCCCTGGGCCAGTCGCACGAGCGCGTCATAGACGGCGGTGTCGCCATGCGGGTGGAACTTGCCGATCACGTCGCCGACGACGCGCGCGCATTTCTTGTAGCCGGAGGCCGGATCGAGCCTGAGCTGCATCATCGCATAGAGCAGCCGCCGCTGCACCGGCTTGAGGCCGTCGCGAACGTCGGGCAGCGAGCGCGAGGTGATGGTCGAAAGCGCATAGGCCAGATAGCGCTCGCCCAGCGCATCCTTCAGTGCGACGGGAACGATTTCGGGGTCCTGCCGTTCCGGCGAAGCGCTCATTCTGTTGTCCTGTTCTCGGCGGTTTCACCCGGCCCCTCGCCGGCGAGGTCATCGACCAGGCCGGAAAAACGCTCGCGGGCGAGCGGCATCATGCGATCACCGGGACCGGTTATATGCCGGCTGAAGAAGTAACCGGCAAGCCTCAACCCCTGCGCGATCTGCCATGTGTCATGCTCGACGGCGTTCGCGAGAAAGGGAGGCAGCGGCAGGAGCTTTTCTTTCAGCGGCTCGCCGACCGCGGCTGTCACGGCCCGGCCGGTGCGCGGCGAGACATAGGCGAGCCCGTCAGTCGCACCGGTCACCGCACAGGTTTCGAGGTCGAGCCCGAACCCCGCCTCGCGAAGCAGCATCAGTTCGAACCGGACATAATCCGCAAGCCAGTCATCCGCGCGGCCGATGCGTCCGGTGAGCCTGAGCAGGGCGGCGTAGAGATGCGGGTAAGGATCGCGCTCGCCAATGCCGGCATCGACCATGGCACAGGCGGATGCGAGTGCCGCGAGTTCGAAAGGCTGGTCGAACAGCCAGGCGCCCGGCTGGGCCAGGGCCTCGAGCGTGAATGTCCCGAGATGCTGGGCGAGCCGCGCCTTCCATACGATCTGCAGACGATTGCCGACATCCAGCAACGCGCGGTTGCGCGATGCCGCCCCGCCACGCACGAGCCCCGCATGCTTGCCATGTTCGAAGGTCAGGAGAATGGCCAGCGCATCCCGCTCGCCATGCTGTCTGACCCCCAGAACGATCCCCTCATCCTGCCATTCCATGGCATGATGCTAAAGCCATTCCCGTTCGGGCGGAATAGCCCGAACGATCGGGAAAGGCGGCAGAACAGCGGGATAGAGCGACAGACCGGTTTTTCGGGGTCGGGATGCGCTCCGGCCACCCCAGACGAGAGCAACCGCAGCCGATGCCAGGCCCCTTTCCTGCGAGGCGGGTTCCGCTCGCCGGCACACATGCGCCGGGGGCTACCGTCATCCGGAATTTTTGCGGATTGCCGGCACTGGCCTCTGGCGAAGGGACGCGATCCACGCCATGACGAGGGCCTTGTGAACGGATGTCACTGCCAACCGGGGGAAAATTCTTCGATGACACGTCTCGACGAGAA
>JAGREZ010000176.1:12437-12754 GCA_020446285.1 Geminicoccaceae bacterium | reverse complement strand
GTCGAGACCTGCCTCGATGGCATGGCGGAGATCGGCGAGAGTGCGGTGATCGGCGTGCCGCATGCCGATTTCGGCGAGGCGGTGGTGGCCGTGGTCACCCCCGCCATGGCCGGTGCCGTGATCGACGAAAAGCAGGTGATCGCCCGTGCCCGCGAGCAGCTCGCCGCGTTCAAGGTACCCAAGCGGGTCCTGACGGCGTCAGCCCTGCCACGCAACAGCATGGGCAAGGTACAGAAAAACCGTCTGAGGGAAGAGAATGCCGGCCTGTTCGGAGGGTGACTGCATCGATCCGGACAGATCATACTGATCTGACTGGA
>JAGREZ010000176.1:5317-12414 GCA_020446285.1 Geminicoccaceae bacterium | reverse complement strand
GGATAAATTGATGCAAAAACAAGGATCTAAGGCGCGATCCGGTCATGCAGCCCCGGTTTCGAGGATGCGGGCGATGAAGGCGCTGTATTCGTCCTTCATCGGCAGTTCGAAGTCGGGATGCAGCTCCCGGCGCAGGGTGGTCGTGTCCCGGCCGGTTCTCGGATCGCGGCCGGGCATGGTGACTTCCCGCCAGCAGACGCCGATGCCCCGACGCTGCCACTCGGGGACAGTGTTGAAATTGGTTCCGTGCCGGAACAGAAGCTCGTTCTTGTCGGCGACCGACAGCCCTGCCAGTTTCGCCGCCGCTGCGCCCGCACCGGCTCCATCGTGGCGCAATGCCCAGTAGCAATGGGCGTTGAGGGCGTTCCTGTGCGCATCCTCGTTGCGCCAGCGGAAATAGTCGACCACCAGCTCAGGGGTCGGCAGCTCGCAGACCCGGCAATCGAAACAGGCCACCCTGCCGAGGAGAAGGGAAAATTTCGCGCTCGCCTCTCCCGCCAGCACCGAGTTGATCTTTCTGCTCTTGCGTCCGAATGAGTCTTCGTCACGGTGAAAGAGCAGCGAGATTTCATCGCTCTGCGTATATCCGTAACGGATGCGGAATCCGGTTTCCATCAGATGTCGGGTGGTTTCGACCATCAGATCGCGAAACCTGACGTCGAAGGGCGCCTCGAACCGGCAGACCTCCCTGGTCAGCCGGGTGAAGGAGCGGCCGTCGAGTCGGGCGACGATATGCAGGCCTGGAAGAACGCAGTGATCGTGCGACGTCTCGAACACGCGCATCTTTCTGTCGAGTTCGTCAAATTTCATCGAGCCAGTCCTGCACCTCAAAATCCTCACTGTCCTCGATCAAGCGGACGAAATACAGCTTGTCAAAGCCCTCGGACCGGTCCGGAAGTTCCAGACGCCCGCTTGTGCCCCGGATTCCGCGTTCCGGAATCCGCCTGGCGCCCGCCCGTCCGGAATTGCGACGGATGGCGTCCGCAAGCCGTGATTCGAAGAAGTATCCGGTGATCGAGAATCCCGCCTTGCGGGCCGGCTCGATATATCGGGCGCGATCCATCCGGGTCGGGTTCGTGTTGTCCATGACGACAGGCTGTCTGGCGGCCAGACACGCATCGAGGAGAATCGTTTCGCGATGACGTGTGCGCAGCATGTCGAGGTTCAGACGGATATGGGTATCCTGGAACTGTCGTCGGCAGAACGACGATTTTCCGGTGGCCTGAACCCCGATGAGGATGACGAGTTGCATGGTTCCGGCCGGTATCCAGACGATCGGCCATCGTCATTGATGGTCCTGATGCGAGTATCGGGATCATGTCAGGATCCCGTTCCGGAATTCAATGAACAACCCGTTGCCGGAGCAGCAGGGTATTCGCCCTTGCGTTCATGGGTGCGTTGAACCGACTGCGTTTCGATGAAGGAAAAAGCCTGGAGCATTTCCCGTTCAGGCGGAACCACCTGAACGATCAGGAAACGCGGCGAAACAACGAGATAGAGCGGCAGACCGATCGCATGTGATCGGGATCCGCTCTAATCGACCAGGCTGCCGAAGGAGTGTCTGTAGGTGTTGTCGTCCTCGGGGCAGGGGTCGATGCATTCCATTTCGAGGGCCACGCGTTCGAGCACCCTTGCCCAGTTGTGCATCCAGATCTCCAGTTCGCCGGAATTGGTCGGAAAGTTGCGCAGATGGATCGCCATGGACCGCAGCTCGTCGCTGCGTTTCTGGAACATGCCCGGGCGATAGGCGCAAACGCCGCCGCTGCGGCCGGCGTCCTGCAGTCTGCTGTCGATGTTGAACATGGAAACCTCCAGACTGATGCGTACAGGGGCGATGCCGGCAGGTTCGTTGTCGGTACGGTCGACCGCCTGCCATGGAGAATCATGTAACATAATTTCATTTGATGAAATGTGCGAGTTATCATAAATGGCTGGAAAATCGTTAACTGGTCAAATTCGACAGATGAAACCTTTTACTTTTACAGCTTTGTCAAAAGATTTGTACTTGAAGACCGGATCGATCCATTTTTCCATTCAAATGGAAGTGAAAAAACTGGGTCATGAACGCGAATCATGCATCTTGCACAAGATCGCGCGAATATTTGTAAGTTGGATTCCTGTTTTGTAAGCGAATCCGCTTATGCCTGCATCGGGAATGAGCGAAGGTCCGTTGAAATCATGTCCATGATTTGCCCCTTTTCCGCATCACGGGGGGGCAACATTCTGTCGACAGGCCATCAGGCCGGCACGGCTCAGTCGATCACCCGCGCGACCCGGTAATCCTTGTGGTCGCGGGTATAGGCGAAGGTGATGATCTCGCCGATCAGGCCCACCGAGATGATCTGGATGCCGAGCACCACCATCAGTGTGGAGAGCACCAGTGCGGGGCGGTCGAGCAGGCCGATGCCGAGGAACAGCCGGGCGAACACCAGGTATGCGGTGATGACGCCACCGACGGCGAGCACGCCGAGGCCGATGCCGCCGAAGAAGCGGAAGGGCCGGCGGACGAAGCGGATGAGGAAGAAGGCGGCGAGCACGTCGAGCAGCAGCGACGGCTTGCCGCCGATGCCGATCGGCCGGCGCTGGCTGGCGAGCGCCCTGAGCGGCAGTTCCTTCACGCGGAAACCATGGGTCTCGGCCACCAGCGGCAGGAAATTGTGCTGGTCGCCATAGAGCACGATCTCCTCGGTGACCGCCTTGCGCATGACCCTGACACCCGAGCGCAGATCCTTGAAGTGGCTGCCGAGCAGGAAGCGCACGGTCTGCTCGAACTTGCGATCCTCGGGGCGCTCCGGCGCCTGGCGGTTGGCGATCACCATGTCGGCATCATCGAGGGCCGCGAGCAATGTGCGCAGTTCCTCGCCCACCACCTGCGGATGGTCGGGCAGGGTCATGACGAGATCGCCCGTGGCATGACGGAAACCGACGGAAAGGGCCGTCGCCTCGCCATCGGCCTGGGGCAGATGGAGGATGACCGGCGCATGGGCACTGTCGCGCAGCCTGCGCAGCTCGTCCATCGCCCGCGGCTTGTCACCGTCGATCACATAGATCGGCTCGAGATCCACTCCGGCCGGCTCGAGGCTCTCGACATAGAGTCTGTGCGTCGAGGCGATGTCCTTGCGATCGTCGAGGACGGGGATGACGAGGGACAGGCGTTGCCGCGCGCTCATGGAGTATCCTTGGTGTTGCCGGGCGTGACGGGGCGGGCCTTGAGCCGCAGGAAGGGCTCGAGCCGGCCGGCCATGCTGCTGTAGACGAGATTGCTCAAAAGGCCGAGGAACAGGGTGAAGATGGCAAGTGCGCCGAACAGCACCGCCACGCCCGGAAGGACGATGCCCGGATCGCCGGCGCTGGTGACGGCGTAGGCCATGGCGAGCAGGGTCGAAAGCAGGCCGATGCCGCCGGCGAGAAGGGTGATGCGCACCAGCCATGCCATCGGCCGCTGGTTGAAGGCGAGCAGCGTGCTCACCGACAGAAGGTCGAGAAACACCTTGTAGATGCGCGAGAAGCCGTATTTGGAGCTGCCGAAGCGCCTTGGGTGATGACGCACCTTGATCTCGGCGATCCGGGCCCCGCCGAGCGAACTCATCGCCGGAATGAAGCGGTGCATCTCCGAATAGAGCGGAATGGCCTTGATCAGATCGGCGCGATAGGCCTTGAGCGAACAGCCATTGTCCTTGATCGGCACGCCTGTCGCCTTGCCGATGAGCCAGTTGGCGACCTTCGACGGCAGCACGCGCGACCAGTGATCCTGGCGGTTGAAGCGCCAGCCGACGACGAGGTCATAGCCCTCCTCGATCTTTTCGAGAAAGAGCGGAATGTCGGCCGGATCGTTCTGCAGGTCGCCATCCATGGTGATGAGCACCCTGCCGCGCGCATGCTCGATGCCGGCGGCCATGGCCGCGGTCTGGCCGTAATTGCGGCGGAAGGCGACGATGCGCAGGCGCGTGCGGCCGTCCTGGCGGGGCAGGGCCTCGGCGCGCAGGAGCGTCTCGTCACGCGAGCCGTCATCGACGAGCACGATCTCGACCTCGCGATCGAGCCCGCGCACGGCGGTGCGGATCGCCTCCACCATGGGGGCGACATTGTCCTCCTCATTGTAGAGGGGAACGATGATCGAGAGTTCGATCGGCGCTTCGCCGGCCGCTCCGTCACTGCCATTCATGAGAGGTCGAAGGCCCTAACAGCGTGCTGATGACGTTTCCTTTATATAGCCCCGTCCCGTCCGGAATCCCTTCAGCCCCGGAATTCCTTCGGTCGATGTCGAGGCGGGCTCTCGATACCAACACCTCGCGCTCGGGGGCAAGACGAACCGTGCCGAAGGCTCTATCGGGTATGAACCCATGCTTTCGCGGTCACAGTGATGCGGGGCCCGCCGTTTTGTGCCATACCGAACGGCATCCGTCCGCTCGGGGTGGTTGCCGTTCGTCCATAGGCGGATATGATCCGCGGACGAGGGGGCCTGTCCTCCCGCATGTGGTGCGGCGATCAAGGGGCACGCGTGTCCGGTGCCGGCGGACGGATGCCGCCGCAAGAGTCAGGATGAAGACCGGTGATCAGCAGCAGACCCGCATTCCCCTCGCGCACGACACACCGTCCCGGCTCCCGGTCATTGCCGGACATGATCGTCTGGCTGGTCTCGCATCTCTTTTCCTTCGAGACCCTGTTCACATGCTTTCTCTATTCGAACGCCTACAAACAGCTGCTGCCACCACTCCCCGCCGACGAAACGGTCATCTTCGCCGCCCTGTGCATACCTTTGGCGATCTGGATCATCCTGCGTGACGGGCTCTATATTCCGGGGCTGCATACCACCGTGGCATTCTTCGTGTTCGTGGGCTGGGTCGTCGTCACCTATTCCTGGACGCCGTCACAGGTTCTGGCGAAGGAGTCGATCACCTATCTCGTGACCTTCGGCGTGTTGTCGGTGGTCAGCGGTGCCTGCGTGATCGCACCGAGCCGGGAGCGGACGGTACGTTTTCTTGTGGCGATCCTCATCGCATCGCTGGTGCTCTCGGTCTACGGGTCGATCATCTACATCCAGTACGGCACCTTCCGGTTCTATGAAGGATTCGTTCAGCGCACCTATCTTCTCTGGGGTCACGCCGCGGCAGGCGGTGCGGTCATCGCCTTCGCGATTGCCATCTATTCGAAATTCGGCACACCAAAACAGGTCATTGTCGGCGGAATCTTCCTGATCATGGCCTATTTCCTGATGATCGCGACCAGCCGTGGCGCTCTTCTCTCGCTTGCGGGGGCCTGCTTCCTGCCACTTCTGATCAGCCGCGCGGTCATTCGCGAGCGTTATTTCGGCCTGCCGCAATGGCTGTTTGCCCTGATCCTTTTCATTGTCATTCTCATTGCCTACAGCGTTCATGTCCTGATCAGCGGCGAGCAGCTTGGAACCTTCGGGCGTTTCATCAAGCTTTTCAATCAGGTCGACAATCCCGATCTGGTTCTCTCTGCCAACCGCTTCGCCTATTTCCAGGCGGCCGTGGCGCAATGGCTCGAGAATCCGATCCTCGGCGGCGGGGTGAACAGTTTCACCATCTATTTCTCCGGTCGCGAGATCGGCGGTACCATTCCGCACAATCTCTTTCTCGAACTGCTCTCGCAATACGGTCTGGTCGGCACCGTCATCTTCGCGATCTTCGCATTCACCGGGCTGCGTCATGCGACCCTGACCCGTCTGCGCGAAGATCCCCTGCTGCTCTGCGTGCTGATGATGTTCACCGGTCGCCTGATCGGCACCATGTTCGGCAAGGATCTGCCGTTCCAGCATCCGCTCCTGGCCTGCATGGGACTCCTTTGTCTGCGGCCCCCGCCCCAGGCGCGTTTCCGGACACAGGTCCGTCGTGTCTCTGTCGAGAGGCGGCAGGCGGTCGCATGACGCCTCGCTCATGCATTCTGCATGGGGTTGTTCTATATTTTCCGGTTTCCCGCGGCGGGGAATCATTTGATTTCCCGGAACCGGGCAAGGGTCCATCCAGCGTTCGGCAGTGGCTCGAGGGCGGGTTCGGGAAGATTTGACGATTGAATTGCCGTGAAAGCGGTGGTGAAAAAGCATGTATGGAAATGAATTTTTTTACATGTATTTCGATGAATAAATATTTGCGACGATTTCGATTGTGATTTGTTTGGAGCGATATATTTTTCTTATGTAGAAATTCGCTCACTGCACTAAAATACATCCGTTTCCGGTCCTGTCGGGCCGGGCGGACCGGAACGAGGAGCGCCGGTCGTGCGAAGCGCAGTCGACACACCGTCACCAGCCGGCCAGACATTCCCTGCATCCGGGCGTGGCCAGCGGCGGTACCCGGACGGCGTGACCGGCACATGCCGGGCGGCACGTCATGCGGAGCAGCACCCGTGAACGGCCGGCTTCCCACCGGTCCACCGCGCTCGCTGCCGCTGGCCACGGCCGGCCTCGTCGACGAGAACGAGGCGATCTGGCGGCGCAACTATCTCGCCTATGGATGCGTGTTCCTGCTGCTCGGCATCGGCGCGCTGACGGTCGTTCTGGGACTGGCCCTGCAGGGCAGGCTGCTCGGCATCGCCGAGAATTCGGTCGCCGAACTGTCGATATTGCGGCAGATCTCCGGCCGGCTCGACTATATCTTCGAGGAACACGCATCCGAACCGCTCACGCGCGAACTGATCGTGCGGGTCAGCCGGGAAAACGCCCTCAGCCTCGCCCGTCTCCATGCCCTCGACAGGCGGATATCGCAGGATGTGCGCGCGATCGACCGTTTCCGGGCGGTCAATGCGCTGCTGCCGGGCGGCGACGGGGAGCTGCTCGCGCTGATTGCCGACTATCGCGCCCATTTCGAGTCCTATCTCGGCTATCTCGAGCTGATGGATTCCCGCTCGAGCGCCGATCCCGGGCGGTTCTTCGATACCCACGCCCATTTCATCGTGATGAAGATGCCATTGCTGCTGGCCACCCAGAGCCGGCTCACCGAGAATCTCCAGCGCAAGATCAGTGAACAGCAATCGGCGCTGATGGTCGGTTTCTCGATCATGAGCGGCGCGCTTCTGGCCAGCCTGCTGGCGATCTGGGGCGGCATGCTCATGCCCCTGCGGCGGCAGATCGAGAG
>JAGREZ010000176.1:0-5230 GCA_020446285.1 Geminicoccaceae bacterium | reverse complement strand
CACCTGTTCCACCAGACCCTCAGGAACGCCACCGGCAATGTCCGCTGGCGCTGGCTGGCGCTCATCGACATCGACCGGTTCAAGGCGATCAACGACAATTTCGGCCATCTCTACGGCGACGGCGCGCTGGTTGCGCTGGGCATGCGGATGAATGCGGTGGCGGGCAACGGAACGGCGGGCCTCTTCCGCCTGGGCGGCGACGAGTTCGCCATGCTGTTCGACCGCGGGCACGATGCGGCATCGGTTCTCCGCACGCTCGGCAGGCTCCTGCAGGCCTGCCGCGATCCGGTGGCGTTCCGCGACCGGTCCTTCAACATGAGCGTGAGCATCGGTTTCGCCGCCTGCGACGACAATCCATGCGACAGCGAGGCGCTGTTCGCCGCCGCCGACAAGGCACTCTACCATGCCAAGCTGCATGGCGGCGACCAGCTCGCCCGTTACGAGGATCTGTTCGAACGCGGGATCGGCCATTTCATCTCGCTCGACACCCGGCTTCTCGAGGCCGTCCGGCTCGAACGCTTCCGCGCCTTCTACCAGCCGATCGTCTGTCTCGAGACGAGACGCGTGCGCCGCATCGAGGCACTCGCCCGGCTGATCGGCCCGGATGGCGGGATCCTCGCACCCGGCGCCTGGATCGCCGATGCCGAACGGCTCGGACTGATGAGCCGGGTGAGCTGGCGGATCCTCGACATCATCAAGTCCGAGGCGCCGATGCTGCTCGATACCTTTCCCGACCTCGAATCGATCTCGCTCAACGTCACCGGTGCCATGCTTGCCGATGACCGGCTGGAGGAGGAGATCCGTTCCTGCCGCAGGGCGGACGGACGCCCGTGGCTGAGCATCGAACTCACCGAGGGCTGCATGATCGAACGCGGATCGGGGCATATCGGCCAGCATCTCGAACGGCTGAGCGAGGCTGGCGGGGTCATCAGCCTCGACGATTTCGGCACCGGCTTCGCCTCGCTCGCCCATCTCCAGCAGATCCCCTTCGACGCGATCAAGATCGACCGGCGCTTCGTCTGCGACATCGACGCCAACCGGGCCAACCGGGTGATCCTTGAGGGAATGATCAAGCTCGCCCACGGGCTCGGCAAGCAGGTCGTCTGCGAGGGCATCGAAAATCGCCCGGTTCTCGCCATTCTCGCCGATCTCGGCTGCGAGTTCGGCCAGGGCTATCACTTCTCCCGGCCGCACCCGCTCGAGACCCTGAGGGGGGAATGCGCCGCCCGGTTCGACCGGCGCCGCCGTCGCCTCGAAGGGCCCGTGGCATCCCTGGCATGAAGAGGAGAATGTCAATGAAGATCTGGAAACATGTCTTTGTTATCAAATCGTTTTCATTCCTTCTTGCCGGCCTTGTCATTGCCGGATTGGTGCCCCGGCCCGTGCTCTCCGCACCGGTTGCGCCAGAGGCTGGCGGAAATCCCGTGGTCGAACTGGTGCACTGGTGGATCTCGCCCGGCGAGGCGCATGCGCTGGCGGTATTCCGCGAGGAGGTCGAACGACGCGGCGGGATCTGGAAAGAGATCGCCCTCGAAAGCTATCTCGATACCAAGATCGTGGTCTCGAGACGCCTCCAGCTCGACCTGCCACCGACACTGACCCAGTGGATCAGCGGCGCCGACCTGATGGCCCTGCACGAGATCAACGAACCCGGGCCGATGCCGCAGGCATGGCGCGACCAGCCGCTCGCCGAGCTGATCTTCGACGAGCTTTTCGAGATGGTGCAGAAGGATGGCCGGGCTCTCGCCATTCCCGTCGGCGTGCACATGCAGAACTATGCCCTGCACAATGCGGCGGCCTATCGGGCGATCGGCCGCGAACCACCCTCCCGCTGGCATGAATTTCTCCAACTCGCGCCGGATCTCGCCGAAGCCGGCTATGTGCCCATCGCGACCAGCAGCGAGGACTGGCAGATCGAGAACCTGTTCGTGACGATCGCCATCGATCTCGGCGGGATCGATCTCTACCGTGACATGTATGGTGACGGCCGGCTTTCCGGCGATCGGGAGAAGATCCTGGGCGAGGCCTTCGCCATTCTCCGCGAACTTCGCGATCACGCGCTCGACCCTAGGCTTGCGCGCAACTGGACCGAGGTGACGCGGATGATCGCCGACGGCCGGGCGGCGACCATGGTCATGGGCGATTTCGCCAAGGGCGATCTGGTCGCCGCCGGACTGGAACCCGGCCGCGACTTCCTTTGCACCTTCGCGCCGGGCAATCAGGACATCCAGCTCTGGGCGGCCGATGTCTTCGTCCCGCTCAGACGTTCCGCCGACGCGCCCGATCCGGGCGTGGCCTTCATCATGGACGTCATTCTCGATCCGGCGGTACAGGCCGAATTCGCCCGGCGCAAGGGCGCCCTGCCGGTGCGCAAGGGCATCGACCATGCGCTGATGGGACCGTGCGAGAGGGATGTCTATGCCGGCTGGGAAGCCGGTCGAAACCGGCTGGTGCCACTGGTTGGCGTCGGCGATTCGGTCCGCACGGCAACGATCCGCACACTCATCAAGGATTACTGGGACGACCCGACACCTTCCCCCGAAACCACCGCCACCCACTTCGTCAGAATCGTCAACGACACGGTCGCGAGGTGAACCTTTTGCAACCGTCGCCAGTTTTTCGATTGCGAGATGTGATTGAAACGGCTGTCTGAAATCACGGGACCGGCTCACACAGCTCGTTTTTCTCGACGAAACAGGCCGTGAGTTGACAAACCTGGTCCAATGTCATGCCAGGATCGAACGGGTTTGGCGGTGGCATGGCTTGTCGAAACCATACCACCGCCGGTTCCGTCGGAACGGGAAGTACCACCGCCGGTCAGATCAGTTGCAGTTGAAGCTGTTTCCCGATTGGCTGATTTGCGGCTTGCCCTTGTAGATCGTGCCCCAGTTGATCAGGCGTTCGATCAGCGAACCGTGGATTCTGAACTCTCCGACACTGCAGCCGACATTGCCCTTGTTGTTGCGGAGTTCGAAACGGTCACCCTTGATGCCGCGTCCGGACAGATCCAGCTTGCCGCTCGAACCGAAATCGTTGCTGACGAACTCGATCGCCTCGGGATCTCTCGAACCGAGATGACCGAGCGTATTGGCGGCCTTGGGGCCGACACTGCCAAAACTGGTCTGGATCGGAAAGTTCCACTTGCCGGTAAAGACATTGTTCTTGACCAGCGTATGGTCGGCATTCTTGATCTTGATGCCGATACCGCGGTTGCCGATCTTGCCGCGCGTGTCTTCGCCGATGAACCGGTTGTCGGAAATGACGATATTCTGCGAGGTTTGCTCCTTGCTGAGGGTTCCGTCCGGCGACTGGCCCGATTCGACGCAACCCATGCCGCAGTCGCGGAAGGTATTGTTGCGCACTGTCATGTTGCGCACCAGTTCCTTCGACGAGATCGCATGATGGAACTGGCCGTCGAACAGGTTGTTCCGGATCAGCATGTTGCTGCTGTTGTGGATGCGCACGCCATAGTCCGAATGAGCACTGCGGATGATATTGTTCTCGACCGCGACATTGTCCGACTTGCGGATGAAGACGACGGTGTGCAGATAGCCGTCGACCGTGAAATCGAACCCGCGCAGAACGACATGCTCGCCCTCGATGTGAGCCCGTCCCGTGATCCGGGTCTTGCCGCCCTCAATCGCCGGCACCGTCGCCTCGATCACGATCGGCGCATTCGCCTTGCCGTCCCGGAGCAGTGCCGGGAAGGCGTAGCTGCCGGGATGGACGAGGATCCTGTGGCCCGGCAACGCGTTGCGGATCGCCGAGTCGAATTCCGACTGTGAACGAACCGGGACTGTCTTGCCGTTGTCTCCGGATGCGGTGGTCGTGCCATCGGAATTGTCGCCATTCGACTCGACGGTGACGGTCGAACCGCCGGAGGATGATCCCGATGACGAGGCGGCAGTGCCCGAAGAGACAGGCGTTCCGCCATAGCTCAGGTATTTTCCATAAGCTGAAGCAAATTTGTCGGTATAGTATTCATAGAGTTCATTGTATTTCTTGTAGAGACTCGACCCCTTGGCGTAGTTGTCTGCCAGTGCGAGGTTTTCGTCCGCCTTTTTCTGGAAGTAGTCGGCATATTTCTTGTATTTTGCCGCCTGTTCCGGGATGTCGGTCGTGGCTGATGCGGAACTGTCATCAGTCGATGTGGACGCCGTCGATGCCTGGCTTGCCGAAGATGTGCCGCTTGCGGTGGTATCGGTGCCGCCATATTGCAGGTATTTTGCGTATGCGGACTTGTTTTTGGAGACGTAGTACTCGTACTCCTTCATGTATTTCTGATAGTTTGTGGATCCCTTGGTGTAGTTGTTTGCCAGTGCGAGGTTTTCGTCCGCCTTTTTCTGGAAGTAGTCGGCATATTTCTTGTATTTTGCCGCCTGTTCCGGGATGTCGGTCGTGGCTGATGCGGAACTGTCATCAGTCGATGTGGACGCCGTCGATGCCTGGCTTGCCGAAGATGTGCCGCTTGCGGTGGTATCGGTGCCGCCATATTGCAGGTATTTTGCGTATGCGGATTTGTTTTTGGAGACGTAGTACTCGTACTCCTTCATGTATTTCTGATAGTTTGCGGATCCCTTGGCGTAGTTGTTCGCCAGTGCGAGGTTTTCGTCCGCCTTTTTCTGGAAGTAGTCGGCATATTTCTTGTATTTTGCCGCCTGTTCCGAGATGGCAGCGAGGATCACATGCCCCGGACCGTCAGCGTCAGGACTTCCCTTGAGGGTCATGAGAGTCGTCAGGGGATCGCCGTTCCTGCCGGCTGCGGAAGTCGGGACCGGAATGGCGAGGGTCAGGCATCCCGCAGCCAGGGCGACCCGGCCGAGATGAAGGCTGCCGGACCGAAGTCCGGGCTTTTGCGTCAAGGCAATCATCGTTTCCCCGTAATCTTTGCAAAATTGTAGCCGCAAACGATCATGAACACATGTCATGAAACGTTTTGATACTTCCATCATGACATATGACACATTAATAAATCGTATAGATTATGTCGGTTCAGTATTTGATGTAATATTAATAGTATGTAAAAATGGAAAATTAAAAATACTAACGAATATTAATAATTGATTATAGTTGAATTTGTTTAAAAGATCGAATTCCGATCTGGAGGTGGTACTGGACAAATAAAAACGGCCTCCCTGAAAGAGAGGCCGTGATCGATCCCGCCGGGCGGGAGGCGAGGTCGAAATGGACCCCGCCGGGGCTTCAGCCCGCTTCTAGTGCATCGATCCAG
>JAGREZ010000175.1:5176-5378 GCA_020446285.1 Geminicoccaceae bacterium | reverse complement strand
TGCTGCGCCGCGCCGATGGCGGTCTGCTGTTTCTCGACGAGATCGGCGAGCTGGGGCTGGACGAGCAGGCCGTGATGCTCAGGGCCATCGAGGAAAAACGGTTCATGCCGGTGGGCTCCGATCAGGAGGTGTCGAGCGATTTCCAGTTGATTGCCGGTACCAATCTCGATCTGGCGAGAGCCGTCGCCGAACGCCGGTTTCG
>JAGREZ010000175.1:0-5118 GCA_020446285.1 Geminicoccaceae bacterium | reverse complement strand
CGGGCGTCGGGAGGATATCGAGCCGAACCTCGACTACGAACTCGAACGTCACGCCGAGCGCGAGGGACAAAGGATCACCTTCAACAGGGAAGCCCGCGAGCGCTATCTCGCTTTCGCCGTCTCGCCGCCTGCCGTCTGGTCCGGAAACTTTCGCGATCTCGCCGCCAGCGTGACCCGCATGGCGACGTTCGCGCCGCAGGGCCGGATCGGGGTCGAACATGTCGAGACGGAAATCGCCCGGATGCGGCATCTGTGGTCCGCCGGTCGTTCGACCGGAGATGGCCTCGAAACGGTACTGGATGAAAAGGCCATCTCCGGTCTGGATCCCTTCGACCGGGTACAGCTCGCCCATGTCGTCGCCACCTGCCGCGACAGCCGCTCTCTCTCGGAAGCCGGCCGCCAGCTGTTCGCCGTATCCCGCACCCGCCGCTCGACCCCCAATGACGCCGACCGGCTGCGCAAATATCTGGCGCGCTTCGAACTGACCTTCGACCGGATCACCGCCGCAGACACGCGCTGAGGACCTTCCTCGAACGGGGCTGGCGATGGTGGTGCGGTTCCCCGCAGGGGTGCCAATTCGTTTGCTCCTCGCGGGTAGCGTTGATAGCCTTGCGAAGCCTTTGCCGGGCAGGTCGTTTCGCGATGGCAGGCGACGATCATTCACATTGAAATCTTGTCGAAACGAATGGAGGAGACACACGCCATGACCCGCTCGGGACCGATCCATGCCGCCCTGATCGCGCCGTGCCTGTTCCTTGCCGCCTGCAGCGGCGCAGAGACCTATTCGCCGCCGATTGCCCATGAGGTGACGGAGGCCGTGTCGCGCACGGAGGAATCGGCGACGGCGACCGTTCAGGCGATCGAGCCCGCTTCACGGCTCGTGCAGCTTTTGACCGAAAGCGGCGAGACCGTCACCATCGCCTGTGGACCCGAGGTGCGGAACTTCGATCGCATCGAGGTGGGCGATGTCGTCCAGGTCGTCTACCAGCGGGCGGTGGCGGCCGCCCTTCGCCCGTCGACGGCGGAGCTTGCCCAGGTCACGGGCACGATCCTGGCGAAGCCCGCCGACGAGCGCAAGCCGGCCGCCGTGGCCGGAATGACGATCGAGGAAATCGTCGAATTCGTCTCCTATGATGAAAAGGCGCAGAATGTGGTCTTTCGCAGCGCCGACGGCTTCGTCCGGACGGTTCGTCTCTTCGAGCCGGAGATGCAGGAACTGGCCCGTTCGCTGGTCAGGGGCGACAAGGTCGAGATTGCCTTCGCCGAAGGCATCGCCGTGGAACTCGTACCGGGTGACTAGAGCATTTCCCGTTCAGGTGGAACCACCTGAACGATCAGGAAACGCGGCGAAACAACGAGATAGAGCGTTTCCTGATTTCACCTGATCGGGAAACGCTCTAGCCACGTTGCGGCATGATCCGGTGATGACCGTCCCGCGCCGGGGTGGCTGCCATCGGGTCAGTTCGCCTTGCGTCTGCCGGCCGATGGCCAGAGAAAGGCGGGCACGACGAGCAGCACGGCCGGCGGGAAAAGGAAGCAGGCGAGCAACGGGACGATCCAGTTGCGCTTTTCCCGCCGCAGCCATCGCCAGAACATGACCGGCAGCACGATCAGCATGGCCGGCGGAAAGAAGAAGCATAGAAGCAGCGGGACGATCCACTGGTTCCTGTCGCCGGATCCGTTTCCGTGTTCCTGCGGTGCCATGGTCGAGACGGCGGCGCCACATCCCTGACAGGCGCGCTCGCCGACCGGTATGGTCGAGCCGCAATAGTCGCAGGCCCGCTCCCTCGCGCCCGAAGCCTGCAAGAGGAAGCTCTGGATGGCGCGCGCATCGATATTGAACGCCGGTACGGGCCCGGAGCCCTGACCTGCATGGGGCATCGCTCTCTCCGTTCGGCAAGCTGCGCTCGCATGGATCGAGCCCCCTTTCATAGAGCATCCGGCTTAACAACGTGTTGAGAACGGGTTACGCCGGAGGTTCCTCAGCCTTCGGTGGTGCCCGGTTGGAAATCGCGGTTGGTTGCCCAGACGACGCGCTTTTTCGGATGGGCATCGCCGATCCGGACGTCGAAACCGGCTTCCTCGAGCATGGATGTGACCACCGCGTCGGTCGCCTCGCCGCCTCGTTCCGCACCGCAGTCGATGGCAATCCGGTGGATCCTGCGAATGGCGCCGAGCGCACCGCGAATGACCTCGGGTTCCGCACCTTCGGCATCACACTTGAGCAGATCGACGCGATCCAGTCCGAGTTCGTCGAGCAGTGTGGAAAGCGTGGCCGCGCGGATCTGATAGTCCTCATCGACGACATCCGGCCGGACGAGGGAACTGTCGGCGCCCTGAATGCTCGAATAGAAGGTCATCGTCCCGTTCTCGGCGGCGATCGCCAGATTGTGCGTGCTGGCATTCTCATGGCCCTGAAGGTTCCGTTCGAGCACGGAATAAACACGGCGATCGGCTTCGATCGCGACCACCCGCGCGCCGCGCTTGAGGCAATGGAGTGAAAATTCGCCGATATTGGCGCCGATATCGATGACGAGCATCGACGGTTCGATCGTGAAATGCGCATTCTCGCCATAATCACCCGCAAGCTCGGCGCAGAAACCGGCGATGCCCTTCTTGCGGTAGCGTTTCCAGCGGGCGAGGACGGCAATGGCGATGGTGTCGGACCTGTCGCTGACCTGCCAGTAGCCGTCATGCTTTTGCACGCGCAGCCGGTGCAGACGGGAATCCCTCGGGCAGCGGTAGAGATTGTGCTTGAGGATCTTCGCCCTGTGAAAGATCTCGTGTCTTTTGATGTCGCGGGAAATGGCCATGGCCTCGATTACCTGCCTTCGTTCCACATCATTTGCGCGGCGACGGGTTCGGGGAACCGATGTCATTCCCCGGATCACACGGCCGCATGTTCCTGAATCCGCCCGCTCAGCAGGCGTTCATAGATATCAATGGATGCCTTGCGATTGTACAAGCCGGCGCGTTGGCGCAGGGTCTCGCCGTCGACGGGCGTTTCGAGCGTTGCAAGGATCGCCCCGGCGAACGCCTGTGCATCGCCGACGGGTACAAGCCGGCCGTAGCGGCCATCGTCCAGGATCTCCCGCGGTCCGCTCGGGCAATCGGTGGAGACTGCCGGTGTGCCGCACGCCAGTGCCTCGATGAGGACATTCGGCAGACCCTCGAAACGCGACGACAGCGCCAGGAGGTCGGCGTTCCTGATATAGGGAAGCGGGTTGGCGCACCAGCCCGGCAGATCGAAATCCGCCTCCGCGCCGGCCGCACGAACACGCCCCTGCAGCTCCTCGACGATATCGCGCCGCTTGCGGGTATTGTCGGTGGCACCGATGATCATCAGCTTCAGCGGTCGCTGTCTTCGGGCGATCAGGAAAGCATCGACCAGCGTGCCGAAATCCTTCTGGAAGGACGGGCGCCCGACGGCGACCATCACCGGCGCATCGCGATTCCCGAACCAGCGATGGCGGACCGGCTCGTTCGCGCGATTCTCGAAATCGGCGGTGAGCGTCGGGCTGTGGACGACCGTGATCGCCGCCGGATCGAGACCGAGCGCTTCGGCCATGTTTTCCATGACACCGCGGGAGACGGCGGTGATGGCATCGGCCATGCCGTAGCAGCGCCTGTAGAACGGCCCGCAGAAGCGGCTCTCGCGGTCGCGCCGTGACTTGCCGTTGGTGAAATGCGAGCGGATGCTCAAGAGCAGGCGCGGGCGGTGCCGGGCGGCGGTCACCGCGAGGCTTGCGGTCATGTTGAGATGCTGGGTCGCCGCGAAGAGCGCATCGGGCCGGTCACGGTCGATATGGCCGATGAGCGAAGGCAGCCAGTCGAGACTGCGCGAATTGGCATGCAGGGCGAGATAGGCGAGCAGGTCGCGCTTGCGAAAGGCGGGATTGCGCAGGGCGCGGAGGCGGGCAGCCAGCGGATTGGCGGGTTCCAGCACCACCAGCCGGACCCCCGGCGCCATGTCGGCGGCCAGCTCGCCATCGCCGGAAAGGCTGATGAGCGACACGTCGTGCCCGCGTTCGGCGAGCCCCGACGCGATCAGCATCAGCATCCGCTGGACGCCGCCACCCCTGAGATCCTCGACCAGGATGCCGATACGGGTCTGTTCTGAACGCATCATCGTCAAGACGGGGCGCTTTCCTCTGGCGTACATCACCGACGGGAAACCGGCTCCGGCAACCGGACTTCGCTTTCCTGTCGTCGCGCGTCCACGGTCATGTCCGGACCATGTCCGCAAGGCAGGTTCATGCCACGGGCGACCCGCCCTTCCTGCCATTCGTCACGACGCGGTCACTCCTCGCCGTCCTCGTCGATTCCATCCTCGTCGTCATCCGTTTCGCTCAATCGCGCGGCGGAAACGATCTGTTCGCCCGTTTCGGTATGGAACAGCTTTACACCCTGGGTGTTGCGGCCGGCGACGCGGATGCCGTCGACCGGAATCCGGATCATCTTGCCCTTGTCGGTCGTCAGCATGAGCTGATCGGTATCGGCCACCGGGAAGGTGGCGGCGACGCGGCCGTTGCGTTCGGAGGTCTCGATATTGATGATGCCCTGACCGCCGCGATTGGTGACGCGGTATTCGAATGCCGAACTGCGCTTGCCGAAACCGTTGACGGTGATGGTGAGCAGGATCTGCTCGGCGGCGCGCATCTCCTCGAAACGGGCCTGGTCGATGGCCTGCAGCGCCGGAACCTCGTCGTCGCCGCGTCGCATCGCACCGGACACGCGGCAGTAATCGTCGCGTTCCTCGCTGGATGCCTCGACATGGTCGATGATGGACATGGAGATGACCTCGTCATCCCTGCCGAGATCGACGCCACGCACGCCCTCGGAGCTGCGCGACTTGAACACGCGCACACTGGCGACGGGAAAGCGGATGGCCTTGCCGCCGGCCATGGCGAGCAGCACGTCGTGGCTGTCGTCGCAGACATCGACGGCGATGAGCCGGTCGTTCTCGTCGAGACCCATGGCGATCTTGCCGTTGACCGGCACACGGGTGAAATCGGAGAGCGCGTTGCGCCGCACCTTGCCGCCGGCGGTGGCGAAGAAGGCGGAGAGATCGCCCCAGCTCTCCTCATCCTCGGGCAGCGGCAGGATGGCCGTGATGAA
>JAGREZ010000174.1:591-2663 GCA_020446285.1 Geminicoccaceae bacterium | reverse complement strand
GCTCGCCGAGATCGACGCCGAAGACGTTCTCCTCCGGTGCCGTGCCGCCCTGCCTGTTGACCGGCCATGTGTAGGCCTTGTAGCCGCAACCGACGATGCAATAGTGACAGGTGACATTGTGCACCTTCGCATCAACCGGAATGATCGGCAGCCTGTCGACATGTCGCTTGTAAGCCATTGGATTCCCCCCCTCAAAGCACGTTGGACAGACGACCGTAGAGCAACTCGTCCACGCCCTCGGCATGGATGTCGCCCTGATCGTCGACCCGCAGCACATATTGCGGGAGGTTCTGGGTCGCGTGTCCCCAGGTCTGCTGGCCGCTGGCCTCGCAATCGAACACCGAATAGTGGCCGGGACAGTTGAGTGTGCGGCGTTCGCCGTCGTAGGCGAGCGGATACCCCTTGTGCGGGCAGACCGTCGAGAAGCCGACAATGTCGCCGTCGGGGCCGACGCCGCCCTCGACGGTCCGGCCAAGCTTCAGCAGCACGCCGGGCGCCTCCTCGTCGGGATAGGCGACATCCAGCGGTTCATTGACGGTCAGTTCGGAAATGTTGGCGAGCCGGTTGCTCGGATATTCGACCAGGGCTGCGGCATGAGCCCTCCGGCCCGGCTCCAGCGCAACGGCCGCAGCCGCCGCACCCGCAACTCCCAGTCCACCACGTCTGAGAAATTGCCGTCGGCCCAGTTCGACCATGGTTCGACATGCAGTCATGACAGCCTCCGCTTCTTCGTGTTTGTGCGAACGGTGGGCCGCCCTCCCCTGCGAGACCGGCCTCATCCGTTTCCACGTTTAGGCAATTCTTGAAATAACTGCAATGATGCTGCCTTGCACAGGCTTTCTTCCTCCCGGATCACGTTGGCCGGTCAGGGGCGGTCCCCATCGGTGGACGGGGACCGCCTTCGGTTCGTTGGCAGGCTAGCTTTTCCCGTTCAGGTGGAACCACCTGAACGATCAGGAAACGCGGCGAAACAACGAGATAGAGCGGCAGACCGATCGCATGTGATCGGGATCCGCTCTAGCGGCTCGCCGATGCCGACACCGTGTTGTAGCTCGTCATCAGATTGCGATAGTCGGGGATGTGGTTCGAGAACAGCGTTCCGAGACCCTCGACATCGTTGCGCCAGTCGCGATGCAGTTCGCAGGCGAGGCCGAACCATGTCATCAGCTGCGCGCCGGCTGCCGACATGCGGTCCCATGCGGAATGACGGGTGAGTTCGTTGAATGTGCCCGACGCATCCGTCACGACGAAGACATCGTATCCCGCCTCGATCGCCGAGAGCGCGGGAAAGGCGACACAGACCTCCGTCACCACGCCGGCGATGATGAGCTGCCTGCGGCCGGTCGCCTTCACCGCGGCGACGAAATCCTCATTGTCCCACGCATTGATCTGGCCGGGGCGCGGGATGAACGGTGCGTCCGGAAACCGTTCCTTGAGTTCGGGAACCAGCGGACCGTTCGGGCCATCCTCGAAACTCGTGGTGAGAATGGTCGGCAGCTTGAAATATGCCGCGAGATCGGCAACGGCGAGGACATTGTTCTTGAACCTGTCCGGATCGATATCGCGCACCAGCGAAAGAAGGCCGGTCTGATGGTCGACCATCAGCATGGCCGCATCGTTCCTGTCCAGACGGACATAGGGTTTCGTCATGTCGGTTCCTCCATTACAGTGTGTTGAAGGGTGTGTGATGCAGGCTCCGGCGACGGGGCCGGAGCCTGCGGGGTTCAGGCGGGTTCGGTCTGTTCGATGGCGCCGAACCGGCCATCGCGGAAATCACGCATCGCCTCGCGGATCTCGTCCGCCGTGTTCATCACGAACGGACCGTGGGCGACCACCGGCTCGTCGATCGGCTCGCCGGTCAGCACCAGCAGCCTCGCATCGCCGTTGGCCTCGATGCCGATGCCGCCGCCTTCGCGACCAAGGATCACCGTCTGCCCGGAACGCACGATCTCGTGGCCGTCGATCTGGACGGTTCCCCCGAGGACCAGCACCGAGAGCGTGTGCCCCTCGGGGATCGCGAGGTCCGCGTCTGCGTCCCGTGCGAGGCGGAGATCCCAGACATTGAGCGGCGT
>JAGREZ010000174.1:0-477 GCA_020446285.1 Geminicoccaceae bacterium | reverse complement strand
TTCTGGTAACCGGGCTTCGCCAGCTTGTCCTTCGCCGGCAGATTGACCCAGAGCTGCACCATCTCGAAATCGCCACCCGTTCGCGCGAAGGCGGGCGAGTGATACTCCTCGTGCAGGATGCCCGAGGCCGCCGTCATCCACTGGACGTCGCCGGGGCCGATGATGCCGCCCGCACCGGTCGAGTCGCGGTGCTCGACCTCGCCCTCGTAGACGATGGTCACCGTCTCGAATCCCTTGTGCGGATGCTCGCCGACACCGCGCCGGCTTTCGGTCGGCGTGAACGTCGCCGGTCCCGCATGGTCGAGCAGGATGAACGGGCTGATATGCTGGCCCTGGGTTCCATGCGAGAGCATGGAGCGGACCGGGAAGCCGTCCCCCACCCAGTGCGGCCGGGGAGCGCTGTAGACACCGAGGATCTGTCTCATGACCTTGACTCCTTTCTGTCAAGTCCGTGTGCATGGACAGAAGATATGAAAC
>JAGREZ010000173.1 GCA_020446285.1 Geminicoccaceae bacterium | reverse complement strand
ACCACAGCCTGTACAACTGGCGTTGCCGCATGGCTCTTGCCATCGCCGCCTTCTGGACGGGAGACCATGTCCGGGCGGTGGAGATCAACGACCGTCTTCTCGAACAGACCGACATTCCACACGAAGTCCACGAGCAGATCCGGCACAATCGCGAGCTGAGCCTCGACCGCCTGCGACAGGCGGTCCGGAGCTGATCCGTCGGCATCTTGTGCATGAAGGGAAAACCCGTCCGGTGTCTCCGGTCCGGTGCGTTTCGATTTGATCGCAGACCGTCCTGTCCGCTACCCTTGGTCACATCGTGTGACCCAGATGCCGGGAGGAACCGTGGCGGTGAGCGAGTGGACTGTGAATGAACTGTTCGAGCGCATGGCTTCCCACGGAAACGGGGCCTATGGCCTTTCCGACGTTACCCAGCTCGACCATGCGCTTCAGTCGGCCGACCTTGCCCGTCAGCGGGGGATGAGTGAGGCGATGGTCATTGCCGCACTCTTCCATGATTGCGGACATCTGCTGGACATCGAGGATGTCGACCTTGCCAGCCAGGGTATCGACGATCGCCATGAACAATCGAGCGCCGACGCCCTGCTGCCGATCTTCGGAGAAAGCGTCAGCGAGCCGGTCCGCCTGCATGTTGCTGCCAAACGCTACCTTTGCTCGGTCGAAAGGGACTATTTCGACCGTCTTTCGGATGATTCGAAACTCAGCCTCGAATTGCAGGGCGGAACATTGTCGAGCGATGAAATCGCGGCCTTCGAGAAGCATCCACATTTCAGGGATGGCGTGGAACTCCGGCGGATCGACGACGAAGCCAAGGTCGCCGGCCTCGACGTTCCCGGTCTGGACGCATATCTAGACACGGCATCGCGCCTCGCCCGCAAGGCCGGATAGCCCGTCATTCGCGAAACGACGGGCGCCGAGACGACGGGCGCATGCCTCGATGGCGCTGCCCGCCGCCTCCCGGTTTCTCTAGTGCATCGATCCAGACAGATCATACGGATCTGTCTGGAAAAATTGATGCAAAAACAAGAAGCTAGAGCATTTCCCGTTCAGGTGGAACCACCTGAACGATCAGGAAACGCGGCGAAACAACGAGATAGAGCGGCAGACCGATCGCATGTGATCGGGATCCGCTCTAGTGCTCGGGTGAATGAACGAAGTGAATGCGCCTGAGCACTAGGAAGACGCCTCGCGGATCGCGGGGACGCTTGCCTCCAGCCCCTTCCACAGCCGATCGAACAACTCGTCGACCTCCTCCGCCTTGATGACGAGTGGCGGGCAGATGCCGATGGCGTCGCCGGGCAGTGGTCGCAGGATGAGGCCGTTGGCGACGCAGTTCCGGGCAATGATGGCCGCAGCCTTGGTCGCAGCCGGATATTGTTCGCGGCTCTTCCTGTCGCGAACGATCTCGATACCACCGATGAGGCCGACGCCACGCGCCTCGCCCACGAGCGGGTGATCGGCGAGACGATCCAGTCCGGCGCGAAAGCGTGGCGCTACCGCGCGGACATGTTCGAGGATCCCGTCTTCCTCGTAGATTTCGAGCGTCCGCCGCGCCACGGCAGCCGAGACCGGGTGACCGCCATAGGTATAGCCCATGCCGAGCACGCCGAGTTTGGCCGACTGATCCGCCAGGACATCGTAGAATTCCTCGCGCATGAGCAGGCCGGCAATCGGCAGATAGGCGGAGGAAAGCTGCTTGGCGACGGTCATGAGATCCGGTTCGATGGAAAAGGTATCGGAGCCGAACATGTTGCCGGTCCGGCAAAAACCGCAGATCACTTCGTCGGCGACCATCAGCACATCGTATTTTTTCAGAACCTTCTGAACCTTGGGGAAATAGCTCTCCGGCGGGACGATGACGCCTCCGGCTCCCTGAACCGGCTCGGCGAAGAAGGCTGCGACCGTATCGGGTCCGAGTGCGAGGATGAGCGTTTCGATCTCCTGCGCGAGCCTGTCCGCGAATGCGTCCTCGCTCTCGCCCTCGCGTCCGTCCCGATAATGTGATGGCGTGGTCACATGGAAGAAACGATCGGATGCCGGCAGGTCGAAGCCCGCGCGGGCATAGGGCAGACCGGTGAGATGCCCGGCCATCGAGGTAATGCCGTGATAGGCGCGGCGACGGGCGATGATGCGTTTCTTCTCCGGCTTGCCGCGGGCATTGTTGTAATACCAGATGAGCTTGATCGCGGTGTCGATCGCTTCCGACCCGGAATTGACGAAGAATGCCTTCTTCAGGCTCGGCGGCGTGATCGAAAGAAGCTTGTCGGCAAGCTCGATCACCGGTTCCGACGAGCGGTGTGCAAAGGTGTGGGTATAGGGCATGGCCTCCATCTGCGCCCGCGCCGCCTCGGCGAGCCGCTTTTCGGAAAAGCCCAGTGAGGTGCACCACAACCCGGCAAGTCCCTCGATATACTGCCGGCCGTCATCATCGTGCACATAGATGCCCTCGCCGCCGGTGATCACCAGCGGTCCCTGCTGTTCGTGCGCACGAAGATCGGTGTAGGGATGCACATGATAGGCAATGTCTCGTGCCTGCAGGGAATTGGGGACAATGGTCATCTTGCGGCGCTCCGGATGCTCGACTGGATGCGGCGACCATATCAAGACGCCTCCCTGTCTACAAACGAATGCTGAACGATGCGCGCGCAGGGCCGAAGGCTGCCGGGACCGACGGGAATCCCTTGACTTGCGATCGCAAGCTGTCACTCGATTCGCCGGCCCTCATCGTTCCGGCAGAGTTTCGGAACATCGGCAACGGGGGCGGACGTGCCAAAAGCGGAATTCCGGACCATGAGCAATACCGTCTGTTCGACCGACCATGGCGACTGGCTCGAGATCACGTTGAACCGGCCGGACAGGCTGAACGCCTTCAATGACGAGATGCATCTGGCACTGCGTGCCGCCCTCGAGGTTGCCGGCCACCGCGATGCCATCCGGGCCGTTCTCCTGACTGGCAGCGGTCGCGGATTTTGTGCCGGTCAGGATCTGCGCGATCGCGATCCATCGACAATGAGGGACCGGCCCGATCTCGGCCATACATTGCGCACGTTCTACAACCCCCTGATCCGCACCATCCGGGGTCTGGAACTGCCGGTCGTCTGCGCGGTCAACGGGGTCGCAGCGGGCGCGGGTGCGAACCTTGCGCTTGCCTGCGACATCGTCCTCGCTGCCCGAAGCGCACGTTTCATCCAGTCATTCGCCAGGGTGGGCCTTGTTCCGGATGCGGGGGGAACATGGTCATTGACGCATCTTCTGGGGCCGGCAAGGGCCCGCGCGCTGGCCATGACCGGAGAACCGCTCGGCGCGGAGAAAGCTGCCGAATGGGGATTGATCTGGAAGGCCGTCGCCGACAGCGAACTTGCCGGCGAGGCGCGAGCACTGACCGCATCGCTCGCAAGAGGCCCGACAATTGCACTCGCCTCGACAAAGAAGCTCATCGACGAGGCATTGTCCGGCGACCTCGAAGGACAGCTCGAACGCGAAGCCGAGGCCCAGTTGCGGTGCGGCCGTTCAGCGGAGTATGCCGAGGGCGTCAGGGCGTTCCTCGAAAAACGGCAACCGGA
>JAGREZ010000172.1:6292-11194 GCA_020446285.1 Geminicoccaceae bacterium | reverse complement strand
CAGATCTATAGAAGGATCGTTAACAACAGGTTTCCGCAGGCGAATCCGCACGCGGTCATGCAGCTTCGTGCCGGTGTATGTGCATCGTGGCTATCGGCATCCGATCGGTACGCTGCTAGTATTCCTCTTGCGGGTTCGGCTTTTGGAATGGAGTTTGCGGCATGGGCGAGACCGTCAGGGAGTTGTTCAGCGCTGCTGCCATTCACCGGCGTATCGATGAGCTGGCGGCGGAGATCGCGGGCAGGGTGCCGGTCGATGTCACATTGGTGGGCCTGCTCAAGGGAGCGTTCATGCTTTCCACCGATCTCGTCCGTGCGCTCGATGCCAAGGGTGTCACGCCGCGCATCGAGTTCCTTCAGGTGAGCTCCTATGGGCTCGAGAAGGAGAGTTCGGGGCGTGTAAAGGTGATCGGCGGCATGCCGGAATCGGTGCGGGGCAAGGATGTGCTGCTGGTCGATGATATTCAGGACACAGGCCGCACGCTCAAATTCACGACCGATCTGCTCCGTGAGAACGGTGCCCGGAACGTCTGGTCTTGCGCGCTCCTCGACAAGCCGTCACGACGGCAGGTGGATTTCGAGGCGGATTTCATCGGTTTCACCATCGAGGATGTTTTCATCGTCGGCTATGGTATCGACTATGCCGAGCGATATCGCCATCTGCCCTATATCGGTGTGGTTTCCTGATCAATCGGGCCGCTGCATCAGCACCACATCCTTGCGCGGGATCTCGCATGCAAGGCCGTGGGTTCGGGCAATATGGAGGAAGGTCTCGGCCCTGTAGAAGACGACATGCGTGGGATCGCGCCGGTAATGCCAGTCGGCGAACCGGGTGTCGTCGTTCTGGAAACAGGTCATCACCGCGAGCCAGCCGCCCGGCCGCAGGAGCGAGACCAGTCGCTCGAATTCGCCGGCCGGATCGTGAAAATGTTCGGCTGTTTCGCTGCAGGTTATGAAGTCGCGGGGATGGGTGAGAACCGTGTGATCGGGCGCATAAAACGGATCGTACAGGACCGTTTCGTGACCAGCCTCGCGCAGCATGGCCGCAAGCACCGGTGCGGGGCCGCATCCGAAATCGAGACCGTGCGATCCGGGGGCCAGGCGATCGATCAGGGGTTCGGCCAGCCGCGCGAGAAAACGCCTGTAACCCGGATCGTCCATGCTGTTTCGATGCCGGTCGTAATGGGCCTTTTCCTCGTTCCGGCCCGGCAACAGCCGATGATCGAGGAACCGTGCACCACAGCGCTTGCAAAGGTGATAATCGCGCGAGCCGATGGACATGAAAGGCGCGGTTTGCATGCCCCGACAGACGGGGCAGGGATGCGCGGAGATCAGGGATTCACACACCCTGTCACGGCCCGCTCACAATCGCCCTTTCCTCATCCGACAATGTGGCGGGATCGGCGATCCAGGCACGCAGGATCACATGTTCGCGGAGGCGATCGTAGAGTGCGCCGTCGCCGTCGTGACGTCCGTTTCGAATATCGGCGATGGGCACGTCGATCCGCTTGCGCACTTCTTCGAGGCGTTCCCGGATCCGGGCTTCACGTCCTGCCGTCGCAACGGCGTTGGCGGTGAGAAGGGCGAGATACCGCTGCTCGCCGGAAAGCGAGTCGGCCAGCCTCGTGCGAAGGATTGTTACCGCTTCATCGAGAAGGTCGAGCATGGGATCGGTCATGTCACTGCTCTCGTTTGACCGGCGTCGGCCGCATTTGTACCCGGCTCGCACATGCGCAGCGCCGCGAGTTCCAACCCGTCGGCGATGCGCCCGGTAAGTGCCAGATGCAGCGAGCGTTCCTCGCCGCTGGCATGCCGGTGTCCCTGCTGCACGGCGATCACCGCCCAGCGGAGATGGGCTACGAGTTCCCACCATTTCACCCGTACGGCGTCGATACGCCGGCCGCTCTCGCGCTCGTAACCCCTGTAGAAATCCGGGCGCGCACAGATACCACCGGCTTCGAGATCGGCGCGGGAGAACCGCCAGCACTCGGCGCAGAACCAGCCGATGTCCGACATCGGATCGGACCAGCCGGCGAACTCCCAGTCGAGGATGGCCGTCAGGCCGTTCCCGTCGACAAGAAAATTGCCGGTGCGGAAGTCCTGATGCGTGAAAACGATGTCGGCGGGTTCCGGCGCGGTGATCAGGGCATGGCGAAGACACCATTCCATGCCGGGGCGTTCGATGTTCATCGCATCGAGCCAGTTGCGAAGGGCGGCGATCATCTCCCTTGCCGGATCGGCAGGCGGTTCGCCCAGAAGGCTCGCCAGTTCGCCCTCGACCGGCATGGCGTGAATGCGGGCGAGCTGTCGCCCCAGTTCCTCGCCGAGCGCGGCGCGGTCGCCTCCAAGTGTGGTGTCGCGCACCACCCTGGGACCGTAGGCGGTGCCGTCGCAACGTTCGACCACGGCAAACGGCGCGCCGATCAGTCCGGAGTCGCCACAAAAGCCGAATGGCTCGGGAACGCGAATCGACGCGGCGTATGCCGCAGCGAGAAGCTGGTATTCCTCGCTTCGGGAACGACTGGCGGCGATGGTCGCCGGTGCATCCCGGCGCAGGACGACCGACCGCGGCTTGCCGTCGATGGTCAGCGAAAGGCTCCAGTTTTCCTGGATGGCTCCGCCGGAGAGCCGTTCGGCGCCGTCGATGCTCACCCGGTTCGCTGAAAACCGGGTGGCAAGCCAGCCCTCGAGAGCGGCGTGACCGACAAGGGACACGGACATGTCAGGCATCGCCGGCGGTTTCCCCGCGACGGCGCCTCTCCGCATCGTCCCAGGCGGTAAGGGCCTGATAGTCGGGGACGAAACCGAGCCCCTTGCTGGCATCCGAGGAGACGACATATTGCGATGTCACCACATCGATCACCGCCGGCGCGTTGGCCAGCCCCCGTTCGATGGCGGCCCGCAGATCGGCCGGATCCTCTACCCGTTCGCCATGTGCGCCGAGAGCGCGTGCGAGACCGGCATAATCCGAATGACTGAGCGTCGTGGCCAGCACGCGACCACCATAGTTCAGATCCTGATCCAGCCGTTCGATGTTCCACGCGGCATTGTTGGAGACGATGAAGACGGCCTTCGCACCGTGCCGCACGGCCGTGTCGATCTCCATGGCATTGATGCCGAACGCGCCATCGCCGGTGACCGAAATCACCTGACGGCCGGGAAAGGCGAGCGAAGCGGCCACGGCATAGGGAACGCCCACGCCGAGACAGCCGAAGGTTCCGGCATCGAGATAGGTTCCAGGAGGCAGTCCCACCCGGGCGAAGCTCAGAAGATCGCCACCATCGGCGACGCCGATATAGTCGTCATCGGTCAGATCGCGCAGTGCATCGAAGATCGCCGCCGGATGAATCTTGCCGTCGGGTCCACGTTCTGGTGCCGTTGCCGCATTTCCGCGCGCTGTACGTTCGCGCTGCCTGCCGCGAAGCGTGTCCAGCCATTCACCATCCCGTTCGCCGGAATCATTACCGAGTCCGTCGGCAAGGGCATCGAGTGCAAGGCCGACATCCGCCAGCATTTCCGGATCACCCCGGCGGTTGTCGATCAGCTCGCCAGCGGTATCGGCGATGCGCATGAAGCGGGCATCGCCATAGACTGCGGGCGATCCGTAGGCGAGCTGGTAGTCGAGCTTGCGACCGAGCGTGATGACCAGATCGGCGCCACTCATCGCCGCCGCGCGCACCGCACCCACGAATGCGGGATGATCGGAGGGAACGAGCCCGCGACTTTCCTGTGTGTCCAGATAGAGCGCGCCGCTCGCATCGAGAAAACGTTCGAGTGCGGCGCCGGCATTGCAGGCACCACGGCCACTGATGACCAGCGGCCGGCGGGCGGCACGGATGGCGTCGACCCCTTTCGCCACGAGTGCCGGCTCGGGGGGAATGTTCCGTCGTGGCCGGCCCTCGATCCACTCGTCGAGAATGAGGTTCGCCGCAACCGGTGTGCGCAGGACATCGGTCGGGAACTCGATATAGCACGGGCCGGGTTCGCCCCTGTCGCCGAACGCGCAGGCGATGGCCTCGTCGAGTTCGCGGATCGCCTGATCGGGAACCCGCGCCGTGCGTGCATAGCGGGTGACGGGCCGCAGGATATCGACATGCGGGATGTCCTGCAGCGGACCCATGTTCGCCTGCGGCCGCGAGGTGCAGCCGCCGATCAGAAGTACCGGCATGCGGGCGAGGGAGGCGTTGGCGATGGCGGTGACCGTATTGGTGACGCCCGGGCCGGCGGTCACCATGGCGATGCCGATCGCACCTGTGAGTTCCGAATGGGCATGGGCCATGTGTACGGCCGCACCCTCGTCACGAACGTCGATGATGCGGATGCCAAGTCTGCCGAGATGATCCCAGATCGGCTGAATATGGCCGCCCTGCAGGCCGAACACGCGATCGACGCCACGAGCCTTGAGGCTCCTCGCGATCCAGCTCGCAACGCTCGTCTCGTCCTCGTTCAGATCCTGCCGCGGCAGGTTCCTGTCATAGTCGGTCATGCGGCATCTCCGCTCGGCTGGATGTTTCTGTTGTCGAATGGCCGGTCGCTCGGCTCATTTCGTGCTTCCGGCCAGAAGCTCTCGCAGATTCCTGTGGAGAATCTTGCCCGTCGCGTTTCGTGGCATGTCTTCCGGCGCAAGGAACGTGACCGCGCGCGGGCGCTTGAATCCGGCGAGGCGTTCGCGGGTGAAGGCGATGAGTTCGGCCTCGCTGGCGCTCGCTCCGTTTTTCAGAACGACGGCCGCGTGGACGTTCTCGCCCCATTTGGGATCGGGCGTGCCGATCACGGCGACATCGCGGACGGCAGGATGCGCCGCCAGAACATTCTCGACCTCGGACGGATAGATGTTCTCGCCGCCGGAGATGATGAGGTTCTTCTTGCGGTCGATCAGGCGAATGTAACCGTCTTCATCGCG
>JAGREZ010000172.1:0-6149 GCA_020446285.1 Geminicoccaceae bacterium | reverse complement strand
TCGAACAGGCGCACCGGTGCCGAGCCCACGACCTCGCGCCCGACGGTGCCGGGCTTGTCGAACTGCTCGTGCGGATGGAGCATGGTTACCCAGCCGGCCTCGGTAGAGCCGTAAAGCTCGAACAGGCCCGAATTGGGAAACATCTCCATGATCGCGCGCTTGGTCTCGACATGGGCAGGTGCCGAGGAGATCATCAGCTTTTCGACCCGGCCGAACTGCCCGAAGCGGTCTGCAGCCGGCACGTCGAGCATCATGGAATAGTGGGTCGGGACGAGCGAGGTGAAGGTTGCGCCCGTCTCGGCAAAGGTGCGCAGGCAGAGTTCGGGATCGAACGAACGCCGGGAAAAGATCGATACCGCACCACCGCAATAGGCAAATGACGTGAAGAAATTCAGTGAATTGGCATGGCACATCGGCATGACGAGAAGGGCGTCGTCGCGTCGGTGCAGGCCGAGTTCGACCTGGGTCATGAAGGCGAGCATCGCCATGTTGCGATGGTTGCGGACAGCCCCTTTCGGTGCACCGGTCGTGCCCGATGTATACATGAAGCACCAGCTTTCCCGCGGGGTGGCGGGCTCGTCCGGTTCACTCGCCGATGCAGCGCCGAGGAGATCCTCGTAAGCGCGGTATCCGCTTGCGGTTGCGCCGATGGCAATGAAGCGTGAGCGGGGCAGATCGAGCGATGGCCGGATGCTCTCGATCACGCCAATCAGGCCGTCCTCGACGATCACAGCCCGCGCATCGCAATCCTCGAGAATGTGCAGAACCTCGGCACCGACCAGGCGGAAATTCACCGGCACGGCGACAAGGCACGCCTTCGCGCAGGCAGCGTAGATCTCCGCCCATTCCACGCGATTCCAGGCGAGGACGGCAATACGGTCGCCACGTTCCAGGCCCAGGCCACGCAGCGCGTTGGCGAGCCTGCAGGCACGTTCGTTCCAGAGGCGGAACGTCATCGAACGTTCGAGGTCACGGGCGCCGAGAGCCTCGGGGCGAAGCCGCGCCTGGGCCGTCAGGACTTCGCCCAATGTGAGAATGTGAGACATGTCAGCTCGTTCCCAACCCGTCAGATGGCTTTCGTCGTTGCCGTATCACCCGGTGAATCGTCATGCGCTCTTGTCGCCGAACGCTGACACCAGCAACTCGCAGGCCCTTTGAACGTGCCCGATCGCGCGTCCGGATGCTTCTTCCTCATTGCCCGCGCAGACGGCGTCGAGAATGGCGGCATGCTCCTCACCGATGGTTACCGAATAGCCCGCATGGCGGAGCACATCACTCATTGCCCGGCGGAGATAGAGCCAGTGCGGCTCCGCGCTGCGTTCGATGAGCGGATTGCCCGAAAAGCCGTAGATCGTCTTGTGGAACGTTTCGTCGGCGTGGATACGGGCGCGGATCGAACCCTCCGTCGCGGCCCGGTCCGCGAGCGCCAGACAGGCATCGCCCTCGGCGCGGAAGATCACGGCCCGATCCGGGTTTTTCGCCGCAATCCGCGCAGCACTGGCAGCCGCGAGGCCATCGAGTACCGCGCGAAGGTCGTAGTGCTGGCGCATCCGGTCGAGGTCGAGCGTTGCCACGCACAAACCCCGGCGGCCTGTTTTCTCCGCCAGTCCATCCGCCTCGAGCCGTGCCATGGCTTGTTGTACCGGCTGTCGGGAAACGCCGAGACGCATGGCGAGCTGTTCCTGAACGAGCCTGTCCCCGGCCGGAAGACGACCCTCGCAGATCTCGTCCACGATAGCCTGATAGACCAGTTCGCTCCGGCTTTGCGGCAGCTCGATCGCCCTCACGAGGCCATGCTCCATCCCTGCAATGTTGTTGTGCCTTTTTTTGAATTCAGAATTCAATACAGCGGGACACACATCGCGTCAATGCATGGCCGAAACCCATTGCCGAAAAACCTGCTGTTTCCACTTTGACCATGCAGGTCAGGCAACGATCCCCGGATCCTTTCGCAACCGCCTGGAGACGGACTTTTCAGCCATCATTTGCCCGATGATGTCGTCCAGCGGGGCGAGGCGGGCCGGCCAGGAGTGGTTTTCGATGACCTGTGCGCGGGCGTCGCGGCCGATCGTGCGGGCATGTTGCGGCTGGTCGAGGAGGTTGCGTAGGGCCTTGGTGAAATCGGCCGGTTCGTCGGCGACGAGGAAGTGGTCGCCCGCGCGCGCGTCGATGCCTTCAGCGGCGGCGGCGGTCGCGACCACGGGCAGTTCCATCGCCATCGCTTCGAGCACCTTGTTCTGAATACCGCGCGCGAGCCGGAGTGGCGCGACGGCGATTGCCGCGTGGGCAAGCCATGGCTGGATGTCGGCCACCCGGCCAGTGACGAGCACATTATCGCCGTCGGCAAGCGTGCGGATCGATGCGACGGGCGACGATCCGACGATGGCAAGGCGCGGCCGCTTCGGATGTTCGCGCAAGCATGGCCAGACATGACGGTGCAGCCACTGCACCGCTTCGACATTGGGCGCATAGTTCATCACGCCGGTAAACACGATGGTGGGGCGCCGGTCGACGGGATAGGGGGACGGCCACCGCACGCCGGGGTCGAACAGTTCCGTATCGACGCCATTGGCCACGGCCTGGATGCGGCCGTCGGTGACGCCGGTGATGGCGCGGCAGAGTTCGGCCTCGGGTTCGGAAACGAGCAGGGTCGCTGCCGAACGTTCGGCGATCTGCCGTTCGAGCCGTGCAACGATCCGGGCCTCGCGGCGATAGATCCATCCGGCCGGTCCGCGCCGGTCGCGTGCCATGGCCTGCCATTTGGCACTGTCGCAATCGACGAGATCGAAGAGGGTGGGGGTGAAATCGATCAGCGGTGCGACCGCGCCGGAATAGCCCAGGGCGAGGTCGATGCCCGCCTCGACGCGTTCCCTGATCCAGCGGCGAAGCTCCGCATCGTCGAAAACCGCGACGCTCAGCGCCTTTCCGCTCAGAAGAGCCATGGCCATCCGTTGCAGACGGGTGGCACGGTCGATGCGGGCGAGACGCATGCTCGCGCACCAGCGTCCGAGTTCGTCCGCGCGCCCGAGATCGGCCGGATCGTCGACGAACGCGGCCAGATGCACCCGATGGCTGCGCGAGAGATGGCGGATCATGTTGAATGCGCGGATCTTCTCGCCCTTGTCCGGCGGCCAGGGCACGCGATGCGCGACGAACAGGATATCGGCCAAGGTTCGATGCCTTCCCGCGATCAGCCGAGCTGGCGGGCGATGGGCGGCCCGACGATCTTGGTCAGCCAAAGCGGCATCTTCTGCCATATGTTGATGAAGAGCCGGTATTTGGGGTTGAGCGGATTGATTTCGGGCGGTGCGCCGCCGTCCTTCATCCAGAAGCCATAGGTCAGCTCCTCGGGCTCGAAGCCCCAGTGGCGCTTGAAATTGTAAGCGCCGGTATCCTTCTTGCTGCGGCCGAAATCGAATATGTTGCAGCCGCGATTGACGACCGCGTGGCGCATCAGTTCGTGATACATCACATCATTGGCGGCGAGGTTGCGCGCCTCGGGCAGGCTGCCGCCATAATAGGGAAGGACGGTGCCCTTGTGATAGAAGCTCAGGACGGAAGCGACCGCTTCGCCGTCCTTCTCGATGGTGAGAACGTCACAATCATCGCCGAATGTCCGCTGCAGCGCCTGGAAGTAACGTTTGCCGAAGACGGGCGTGCCGAGACGATGGACGCTTGCGGCGTAGATATCGTGAAAGCGGTCGACGGTCTCGTCGACAGTCGCTGTGAGGCCGAAGCCAAGGCCCTTCCTGACCATTGCCCGCTGCTTGCGGCGGATACGGGCGAGATTGGCGTCGGGATCACTCTCCAGTTCGCGCCTGAAGCCGACATAGGTGCCGGCGGCATCGACCCAGCCCTTGCGATCCGGTGCCGGCGATCGGAACTCGATGCGTGACGCACCTCGTTCGAGTGCCGTTTCCTCGGCCGCTTCGAGCAGGGCAGCGAGGCTCTCGTCATCATCTGCAATGGGCCCGCCCTCGACGCAGAAGCCGGTGCTGACGAGCGCATGACCGAAAAGCGGGCTCCTGACCTGAACCAGTGGAAGCACGCCGGTGAGCCTGCCGCCGCGCCTCGCCTCGATGAAATGTGTCTCGTGGCCGAAACCCTCGCCGATCGCCCGTCGCCAGTCCGAACGGTGGAAGAAGGTGCCTTTCTCGTGCGCGTTGACATAGGCATCCCACTCCCCGACACCGCCATCGGCGAGAAGCCTCGTCTCTACCGGGGCAGTCATCGGCCGAGCTCTCGGGCGTAGACCCTGTCGATCCGGTCCCAGGTGAATCGCTGCATCAGATCCTTCAACATCGAGGCGCATTTCGACAACCTTGTATAATGGCGGATGCGGGTCTTGAATTCCAGTCGGTCGGGCCGCGGCTGGCCCGGATCGACCTCCCATGGATGCAGGTAGAACATGGTCCGCGCGCCCGGCTCGCGCACCGTTCGGGCAAGGGCGAAGCGCGTCCAGCGATAGGGCAGGATGCGGAAATAGCCGCCGCCAGCGCAGGGCAGGTTGCGCCCGCCCACCGGCAGCACGGTGACCGGCAGTTCGACGATGCCGTCACGCCGGTGCGGATGCCGCTCTCCGCGCACATCGCCATAATGGTCGTTGGCGACGGGATGCGAACTGGAACTGTAGCGATAGCCCGCATCGAGCAATGCCTCATAGGCCCAGGGCGTGCTGGAATCGATGGAGAAATTGGGTGCGCGATAGCCTGTTACCTCGACCTTGCCGGCCTGCTCCAGAAGATCCTTCGAACGCATGAGATCCTCGCGGAATGCCTGTTCGCTCATCTCCCGCACGAGCTGATGGTCGTAACCGTGGCTGGCGAGTTCATGGCCTTCGGCGACGATGCGACGGATCAGGTCGGGATGACGCTCGGCCACCCAGCCGAGGGTAAAGAAGGTGGCGTGCGTGCCGGTCGCGCCCATCAGCTCGAGGAGCCGGTCCGTGCTTTCCACGACCCGCGATGGCAGACGGTCCCAGTCCGCGCGGGCATAATGGTTGCGCAGTGCCCACACCTGAAAGAATTCCTCGACATCGATGGACATGGCGTGCCGTGCGCCGGGTTCCGTTTCCATCCTAATACCTTCGCCCCTGCTCCTCCTGCATGCGGCTCAGCCAGCGCAGAAGCCGCTGGGCCGCCTCGATATCCAGAGCCGCCTCACGGCCTGCATGTCCCATGGCCCCGCCATGTCGCGTCTCGAGCGTGTCCTGGAGTTGGTCCACACGCACCTGCAACGCATGCAGATCGCTGTGCAGCCCGTGCCCGGCGGGTTTCATCGTGTCGAGCACCGCCTGTTCGATCAATGGTGCATCGATCAGCCGATGACCGTCGATGGCGGCAAGCGCGAGTGCGCGGGCGCAGACGCGGCCGAGCCTGCGGGGAATGCCGCTGGAGGCCAGAAACAGCGCATCGCAGCCCGAACGGCTGAGAATGCGCTCCCCGCGCCAGCCGGCAAGGCGCATCCGATGATGCACATACGGCACGATCTCGTCGCTGCCGAGCGGCTTCAGTTCCAGCGCGTCGCGAACCGATTTGCGGGCGATATTGGATTGCGATGCGCGGAGCCTGTCCACGAGGTCCGGGCGACCGAGCAGGAGGATGCGCACGCCCGTGATCTCGCTCAGGGCGGCGAGCTGTTCGAGCTTGGCCGTTGCCAGCCGCTGTGCCTCGTCGATGATGATCAGGAGCTTGTGCCCCGGCCCCCGGTGGATGCGCGCCTGCGCGATCGCATCGACATTGTCGGCGCGGAAATGCAGGATCGGCAGGTTCGGCCGCTGCAGGCGGGTTTCGATGAGCCGGGCCAGAATGGTCTTGCCGACGCCGGCCCGCCCGGTGAGCACATTGAAGCTCACGCTTCTTGCCAGCGCATCGGTCAGCCGGGCGAGGGCTTCCCGCTGGGCGCGGCAGTCGAAGAACAGATCCGGATCCGGTTCGAGGCGGAACGGCCGGCCGGTCAGTCCAAAGGTTTCCGCATAGGCCGTCATCTCAGAACTCCTTGCGCAGTCGCACGAACACCGTGTTCGTCGTGGTGTCCCGCCGGTCCTCGGCAAAATCCCGGTCGAACTCGTAGCCGAACGAGAAGGTCGCTGTCGGGGTGAGCCTGTGGACGAGAGCCGCCGCGAGGGTGAGCTCGTCCTTCTCGAAACC
>JAGREZ010000171.1 GCA_020446285.1 Geminicoccaceae bacterium | reverse complement strand
GGCAGGAAGCGGTCGGTGATGTAGCGATCGGAGAGCGTCGCCGCGCCGACGATCGCAGCGTCGGTGATGCGCACGCCGTGATGCATCTCGTACTTTTCCTTCAGGCCGCGAAGGATCGAGATGGTGTCCGGCACACTCGGCTGGGCGACGATGACGGGCTGAAACCGCCGGGCGAGTGCCGCGTCCTTTTCGATGTGTTTCCTGTACTCGTCCAGCGTGGTCGCACCGACACAGTGCAGCTCGCCGCGCGCGAGAGCGGGCTTGAGCATGTTGGAGGCATCCATCGAGCCTTCGGCCTTGCCCGCACCGACGAGTGTGTGCAGCTCGTCGATGAAGAGCACGATATCACCGCCCGAATGGCTCATCTCCTGAAGGAGGGATTTCAGCCGCTCCTCGAATTCACCGCGATATTTCGCACCGGCGACCAGCGCGCCGAGATCGAGCGAGAGCAACCGGCGATCACGCAGGCTCTCCGGCACGTCGCCATTGACGATGCGCAGGGCCAGTCCCTCGGCGATGGCGGTCTTGCCAACGCCCGGCTCGCCGATGAGAACGGGATTGTTCTTGGTCCGGCGCGAGAGCACCTGAATGACGCGGCGGATCTCGTCATCGCGACCGATCACCGGATCGAGCCTGCCGTCACGGGCGGCCTCGGTCAGGTCACGGGTGTATTTTTCCAGCGCGCCATAGCCTTCCTCGGCGGTAGCAGAGTCGGCGTTGCGCCCCTTGCGGATATCCTCGATCGCCGCGTTCAGCGACTGTGCGGTGACCCCGGCATCCTTGAGGATCGTGGCTGTCGATCCGGCCATGACGGCAAGGGCCAGCAACAGGCGTTCGGCGGTAACGAAACTGTCACCGGCCTTGTCGGCGAGTTTCTGCGCCTGATCGAAGAGCTTTGCGGTCTCGGGCGCCAGATAGAGCTGCCCCGCACCCGAACCTTCGACCTTGGGTTGCTTTGCAAGTGCCGCATCCGTACGCGCAAGGGCCAGCGCAGGATCGCCACCAGCGGCCTTGATGAGATTGGCGGCCAGACCCTTGCTGTCGTCGAGCAGGGCCTTGAGCAGATGTTCGGGGAGAAAGCGCTGATGACCATCACGCACGGCGATGCCTTGAGCGGACTGGACAAATCCGCGAGCGCGTTCGGTATATTTCTCGAAATCCATGAAACGGTCTCCTTTGTCCCTCATGCGAGCGGAACGTCCCGCGACAACCCTCCTTGAGGCGCTGCGTCGGGCTCAATCGAGATATGGTGAGGGTTGCGATGCACTCAAGAGGAGATGCGGGCCGCACTTGCGAGTTGAACAACCTGAAAGCGTAAAAAATTTGATTTATCCAATGTTTCGATTGACAGAATGCGAAACAGGACGGAGAAATTCGCGCGAAAGGCGACCACAACAATCGAGCCCTTCGGCATGCCGCAACGTCCGGCACCGACGCACAACGCACCGGCGGCGCGGAGACGAACCTGTTGACCATTTTCGTCGACCGCGAACGCCATCTGGCCCTTGCCGGCGCGACCATCCTGCCGGCGCTGCCCCTGCTCGCCCTCGTTCTGCCCGGCGCACCCGCATGGTTCGTGCTGCTGGCAGCGGGTCAGGGGCTGCCGGCACTCCTGCGCATGACCGCTTCCCGGCACGGCCGGAGCGGTGCGACGCTCGACCTCCAGGTCATTCTCGCCGGCATCACATGGGGTATCGGTGCCGGACTGTTTCACGATCAGATCACACATTCCGGCAATTCGCTCCTGCCCGTATTCGTCGGCACGATGCTCGGTCTCGGTCTCGTCGCCCTGAACGATTCGCCGCGCCGCCAGTTCCTCCTTCTCCTCGGCACGGGTGTATCCTGCGCCGCCGCAACCGCCTTTCACGGCAAGGCGAACCTGTCGGGGCTGGGGATCCTTTCAGTCAGTGGCGGGCTGGTTCTCCTCGGCCAGCTTGGCGCGATGTGGCGAAACCGGTCCCTCATCGCGGAAATCGACGGCGAACGCCGCAAGACGAAACTGCTGCTGCGCCGGGCACGCGAGGACCTGTCGCTCACCGTTCGCGATCGTACCCGCGAGCTGCGCGAGACCAACGAGAGACTGAACGAGGAGATCGAGACCCGCCAGCAATCGGAGGACCGGATCCGCTATCTTCTCGAACACGACCCTCTCACCGGCCTTCCCAACCGCCTGCTGCTGATGCGCCGGTTGCGCGACGCGATCGAAGAGGCATCGAAAAGCGATGCGGTGACGGCGGTGATGATGCTCGATCTCGACGGTTTCAAGCAGGTCAACGACCTGTATGGGCATCAGGCCGGCGACCGGCTGCTGCGTCTCGCATCGGGCCGCCTGTCGGCGGTCGTGAGCGGAACGGGCACGATTGCGCGCATGGGCGGCGACGAGTTCGCCATCGTCGTTCCGGAGATCGAGGGCAGCGAACGTGCCGCCGAACTCGCCGCCTGCATCCTGCAGGGTTTCACTTCACCATTCGATATCGACGGCAACAATGTTCACGTCCTTGCCAGCATTGGCGTTGCCCTCGCTCCCGAAAACGGTACCGACGCCGAATCCCTGCTGTTGCGTGCCGATCAATCCCTCTACGAGGCAAAATCCTTCGGACGCGGCCGCTTTTCGATGTTTTCCGAGGAGCTCAGCACCGAACAGCAGAACCGCTCCCGTCTCGAACGGGAACTGCGCCTCGCCATCGATGCGGGGCAACTCCATCTCTGCTTCCAGCCACGCTACACACTCTCCGGGCAGGCGCTCGTGGCGGTGGAGAGCCTGCTGCGATGGCGCCACCCGACGCTCGGCACCCTCGTCCCCGGCGACTTCCTTCCGCTGGCGGAAACGACCGGTCTCACCACCCCTATCGGCCGCTGGGTGCTCAAGGAAGCATCCGCCCATGCCCGCCTCTGGCAGGACAGCGGCCTGCGCACCCGCATTGCCGTGAACATGTCGCTCGCACAACTGAACCAGCACGACATCGCCCGGCAGGTCCTCGAAGCGCTCGACCAGGCGGGGCTCGGTCCGGAACGGTTCGAGATCGAGATTTCCGAACCGGTCATCTCCGCCGCGGGGCCCGGCCTCGTCGGGCAACTCCAGCGGATCAAGGGGCTTGGCATCCATCTCGTGCTCGACAATTTCGGTACCGGCGCCACCTCGCTCGAGCGCATCAAAAGCCTTCCCTTCGACCGGCTGAAGATCGATCGCCGTTTCATTCGCGGCATGCAGTCGGACCCCACCGACTGGGCAGTCGTGAAGTCCGCCATCACCCTTGCCCGGGGCATGGGCTGGACCTCGATTGCCGAAGGCGTCGAGGAAGAGGCGCAACTCGACGGCCTGCTGGCGCTGGGCTGCGACGAGGCCCAGGGATTTCTTCTTGGACAACCGATGGAGATCGAGGACATCAGGCCCGTGCTCGGCGTCTGAGAGGCTGCTGCACGCTTGCGTGATCGCCACGCGAAACCGTTGCCTGCAAAACCGGACGACGGAATCGAAACCTCAGGGCGGGTCTGCTACAGAGGAATCATGACAGGCTACCTCATCAGGCGTCTTGTGGAAACGACGGGTATGCTGCTGCTCCTGTCATTCGCGATCTACGCGCTCATCGGCCTGATGCCGGGCGATCCCGTCGACCTGATGCTCTCGGCCGATCCCGACATGACGAGTGAGGATGCGCAGCGACTGAAGGCGCTGCACGGCCTCGACCGGCCGCTCACCGATCGCTATTTCGCCTGGCTCTCGGGCGCCATCCAGGGCGATTTCGGCTATTCGCGACTCTATGGTCAGCCCTCGCTGCAGGTCCTCGTTCCGCGCCTCGTCAACACCCTCTGGTTGCTGGGCACGAGCTTCGTCCTCGCGCTCGCCATCGCCATTCCGGCGGGCGTGATCGCTGCACGCCGGCCGGGCGGTCTACTCGACGGCACGATCAATCTTCTGGCCTTCGCCGGCTTCTCCATGCCGTCATTCTGGCTCGGGCTCCTGCTCATCATCCTGTTTTCGGTGGAGCTTGGCTGGTTGCCTGCGGGTGGCGTCCAGAGTATCGACGGCGGCGGCATTGCCGATCGCCTGCGATACATGATCCTGCCGATCATCGATGCCCGGACGAATCGCACGAAGGTTCCGGCGGAAAGGGCGGCAAGCGTCATGACCGGCAGGATCATGTATCGCAGGCGATCGGCAATGCCGCCGCCGTCGATGCT
>JAGREZ010000017.1:3718-6990 GCA_020446285.1 Geminicoccaceae bacterium | reverse complement strand
CGACACTGCAGGGCGTCGGCTCGACACTGCTCGCCGCCTTGCGCAGGGTTACGGGTCGCGAGGAACCGCGCATCCGCGACCTGCTCTTCACCCTGCCGCGCGCCGAGCGTGATCTCGAGCCGCTGGCCGATGCGCTCGCCTTCGAGGAGGGACTGGAAGGTACGATCCCGCTTATGGTCCTGCGTCACAGGCCAGCGCCGCGCGGCGGCCGCGCGCCCTACCGGATCGACGCCGAGATCGACGGTACGCCGGTCGATCTCGTCTTCTTCAAGGCACGCGCTCCATGGCTGGAGAGCGCATTCGCCGAAGGCAGCGAGATCCTCGTTCATGGCAAGCTGCAACGCTATCGCGAACGCTGGCAGATGGTTCATCCCGAGCTGCTGCCCGCCGATCCGCGCGAACGGGCACGGGCCGGGCGGATCTATCCCTCGAGCGAGGGGCTGACCCAGGCGAGATTGCGCAAACTCATGGGGCAGGCGCTGGAGAAAACCGGTGATCTGCCCGAATGGCTCGATCCGCATCTCGTCTCCCGCGATGCACTGCCGGGATTCCGCGACGCGCTGGAGATCGTCCACGGCACGAAGGAGGATGGCGATATCGAGCTTGCCCGCCATCGCCTCGCACTCGACGAACTGCTCGCCATGCAGATCGCCATGCGTCTCGTGCGGCAGTCCCGTCATGGCGAGCCGGGTCGCGCGCGGCACAGCGAGGATGTGCTGCGGCAGCGTCTCCTGGCCTCCCTGCCCTTCTCGCCGACCGGTGCGCAGGCGCGCTCGATGAAGGAGATCGCCGCGGATCTCGCGAGCGGGCGGCCGATGATGCGGCTGTTGATGGGCGATGTCGGCAGCGGCAAGACGCTTGTCGCATTCGCGGCGATGCTGCATGTCGTCGAGAGTGGCGCGCAGGCGGTGCTCATGGCACCCACCGAGGTGCTGGCCCGCCAGCATGCGCGGACATTGCGGCAACTGGGCGAGCGGATCGGCGTTGAGGTGGCGCTGCTCACCGGCCAGGGTCCGGCAGGCGAGCGGCAGGCGGTGCGAACACGGCTGGCCGAGGGTGACCTGCGTATCGTCGTCGGCACCCACGCTCTCTTTCAGGAAGGTGTGAGCTTTCACGATCTGGGCCTCGCGGTGATCGACGAGCAGCACCGCTTCGGCGTGCATCAGAGGCTCGACCTGCTGCGGAAAGGTTCGTCCGTCGACCTCCTGCTGATGACCGCGACGCCCATCCCCAGAAGTCTCGTGCTCAGCCACTACGGCGATATCGAGACATCGTGCATCGACGAGATGCCCGCCGGACGCAAACCGATCCGGACGATCGCCCTTCCCGCCGCGCGGATCGGCGAGGTGGTGGAGGCGGTCGGCCGCGCACTCGATGCGCGCGAGCGGGTCTACTGGATCTGCCCGGTGATCGACAGTGCCGCCGATGAGGGGCAGGCCACCGCCGAGGGCCGTCACGAGATGCTGGCGGAGCGCTTCGGTGAACTCGCCGGTCTCGTCCACGGTCGCCTTCCCGGAGCCGAGAAGGATGCGCGCATGAAGGCGTTCGCCACCGGCGAGACGCCGCTCATCGTCGCGACCACGGTCGTCGAGGTCGGCGTCGACGTGCCCGAGGCGACGGTCATCGTCATCGACGGTGCGGAACGTTTCGGTCTGGCGCAGCTGCACCAGCTGCGTGGGCGCGTGGGCCGGGGCGACCGGGAATCGACCTGTCTCCTGCTCTACAATCCGCCACTCGGCCGCGTCGCCCGCGCCCGTCTCGAGATCATCCGCGAGAGCGACGACGGTTTTCGCATCGCCGAGGAGGATCTGCGCCTGCGCGGTCCGGGCGAGATTCTGGGATCGCGCCAGAGCGGCCTGCCGGCCCTGCATTTCGCGGATATCATCGAGGATACGAAAGCGCTGGAGACGGCTCGCGACGATGCACGGCGGATCGTCGATGGCGATGCCGGCCTCGACAGCGAGCGGGGGCTTCGCCTGCGCCTGCTCCTGCAACTCTTCGAACGGATCGAGGCAACCGCGCTCCTCGCCGCCGGCTGATTCGACGGAAAGCAAGGCTCATGGAACATTTCGGACCGTTTCTGATCGCCCTCGGCTTTGCCGGCCATGCACTCGTCTCGAAGCGGATCGAGGCGACGATACTCTCCATGCCGATGGTGATGGCCGGTTTCGGCTGGTTCATGACGGCCATCCACGAATCCTCGCTGGAAAGTGCTCAGGCCATCGGCCTCATCCGCATCATATCGGAGGTGACGCTCGTTCTCGTGCTCTTCAGCGATGCCTCGCGCGCACGGCTGAACGTGCTCAGGCGCGACGGCTCCATCCCGGCGCGGATGCTGCTCGTCGGCCTGCCGCTGACGCTGTTGCTGGGCACGCTCCTGAGCTTGTGGATCATCCCCGATACGCCGCTCGCCTCGCTTCTGCTGCTCGCCGCCATCCTCACGCCGACCGATGCGGCACTCGGCCAGTCCGTGCTCGCCAGCCCGCTCGTCCCCGAACGCCTGTGCGAGGCGATCAATGCGGAAAGCGGGCTCAATGACGGTCTGGCCGCTCCGGCCGTATTCATCGCCGCCATCCTCGCCAGCGGTTCCCCCGGCGACGCCGGCTCGCTCATGCTGTATGCGGGGATGCAGGTGGTCTTCGGGCCGATCGTCGGCTTCGCGGTCGGCTGGTGCGGTGCGAAACTCATGGATGCTTCCGCCGAACGGAACTGGTTTTCGGTGTCCGCGACGGCCGTCTTCGTCATCTCGACCGCGTTCGCCGCATATTTCGGCGCGGAGATCGTCGGCGGCAACGGCTTCATCGCCACTTTCGTCGCCGGCCTGACCTTCGGCGCATTTCTCCGCCACGAGCGTGTTTTCACCGGCGAGATCATGGAGAACGAGGGGCGTATCCTCACCATGGCGACCTTCTTCGTATTTGGCGCGACACTCCTGCCCGAAGGTCTCGCCCGTGCCGACGGCACCATGCTGATCCTCGCCATGGCCTTTCTGACGGTCGTGCGGATGGTGCCCGTCGCCATCAGCCTGCGGGGCCTGGGACTCGGCAACCGCGACATCGTCTTTCTCGGCTGGTTCGGACCGCGCGGCCTCGCATCGATCCTTTTCGCACTCCTCATCGCCGAGGAATATCCCTCGGTCATGACCGAGCAAATCGCATCCTGCATCGTCCTGACGGTGGCACTGTCGATCGTCCTGCACGGCATCACCGCCAACCCGATGGCCCGCGCCTTCCCCCGTCGAGGTTCCGGCGACGGCGGCACCTGAGCGGACC
>JAGREZ010000017.1:1851-3662 GCA_020446285.1 Geminicoccaceae bacterium | reverse complement strand
CACGGACGTCATTCACATGGTTCCTAAAATTTTAGGCAATATTCATATATTCGTGTAGATACAATTTTATGCAATTTTTCGTAAAGCGTTGCATTTACTTTATTCGATCGACGTTGACCCAATATTCATTATTTATTAACAAGACAAATGAAGCCTGATTGCAGCCGATATTTACCGGGAGCAGTCGAAAAGGGCAGCAACTATTGCGTTAGAAAGAGACGAGATATGACAGTGATCAACAGTGCGATCCTTCTCGTTCGCCGGATCAAGGACCTCCAGCGCCGTCGCGACAGCCTGGTGGAACGTCAGGATGCTCTTCGTCGCTCGCTGCCGGAATGGACGTTCGCCCCCCTCCAGCTCGTCGGCATGACCGCCAGCGAAATCCAGAGCGCGATGAGTGAGCTCAGCCGCGCCGAAGCCGATGTCGGACTGCGCGACATCGACCGGGACATCGAGGATCTCGACAGGCAGATCGAGGAACTCGAGAACATGCTGCTCACCAGCCGCGCCAATTCCCTCGATTGCGTGCAGGCCGTTCTGGATCTGGCGGTTTCCCGTTTCCGTTCACAGACATCGACCGATCCGAACGACGTCTTCTACGATTATGGCGATACCCGCGTCCTGCGGTTTCTCGAGCGTTCGGCCGAGGATCTGCGCACCATTCTCAATGAGGATCACCGCGAAGCGGTCTGACCGCATCCGGCCATCCTCCCCTGACGGGCAATGAGGTGCCGGCGAACGGCCGGCATGTCCCGCAAGAGTTTCTTCTCCCCCCCTTGTCACTTCCCTCAGCGGCGGCCCGCCTCCGGAACCAACCGGTGGCGGGCCGTTCCTGTCCGTGCCCGGATCCATTCCGTATTCCGACGCTGCCCGGACGATCGGGCGATAGCGGAACGGGATGTTTCCATCGGAAGAATGCAATCTACCATTAGTTGAAATAACTTCGGTCTATTCTATCGTTTTACTTCACCACTCGCATCCTCTCCGACCAGACGAAGCTTCATTCCTTCGTGGGTGGCGGCAAATCCGAGCGATTCGTAGAAGCGATGCGCTTCCTTCCGCCGCCTGTCGGAGGTCAGTTGCACGAGACCGCAGCCCCGCTCGCGGGCGATTTCGATGGCGTGCAGCATCATTTTCTTTCCTATCCCCTGCCCCTGCAACGGGCGTTCGACCCGCACGCTCTCGATCTGCGCCCGCCAGCTGCCCCGGCGCGAAAGACCGGGGATGAAGGTCAGCTGGAAACAGCCGGCGATTCGATCCCCGATCGTGGCGACGATAAACCTCTGGTTGGGATCATGGCGAATGGCGGCGAACGCTTCGAGATAGACCGGGTCCGCCGGATCCTCGCGCAGCTTGCCGAGATCGTCATCGACGAGCAGTGCGAGGATCGCCGCGAGATCGGCCTTCACCGCCTCACGCATGGCCAGAATCACTGCGGGAAGCCCACCATCTTGTCCTGCGCCGCCTGTGGCGGTTCCGGGAAATGGATACCGCGCTGCCCGGAGAAGCTCCGGTCGGGCGGTGCCGTGTAGGCGCCCGGATCGAACCCGACGAGCCTGCCGTCGCGCACCCAGCCGGCTTCGAGATCGTGCCCCCACAGATGCCGGACGAGCGTCGTTTCCAGCCGCGCGCGGACATCGGCGGCTTCGGCCACCTCGCCCAGATCCCGCGTCTCGAGCGGATCCTCGATGAGGTCGAACAGCTGGACGACATTGCCCGCCGGATACCAGATGAGCTTGTGACGCGCATCGCGCACCATGCGGCTGCCGCCGGCGGTCTCGAGACAATCGCCATAAAGGACCTCGCGGCGG
>JAGREZ010000017.1:0-1777 GCA_020446285.1 Geminicoccaceae bacterium | reverse complement strand
AGCAGGGTCGGCATGACGTCCTGCAAACCCACCAGCCGGTCGTCGACACGGTCCGTACCGATGCGCCCGTCGCCGGCGGGACCGGCGAGGATCATCGGCACATTGGCCGAACTCTCGTAATAGGTGCGCTTGGCCAGCAGCCCGTGATCGCCGAGCATGTCGCCATGGTCGGTCGTGAACATGATGATCGTGTCGTCGAGCAGGCCCTCCTCGCGCAGCGTGCCGAAGACGATCCGCAACTGGTGGTCGATATGGGTGCAGAGCGCATAGAATGCCCGGCGGATGTCCGCGATCTCGAATGCGCTGTATTGCGGGTAGAAATTGCGGACCATCTGCAGGGCGCGAGGCAGCCGCCCGCTGTCCTTCGACCAGTCGCCCGAGAGCGGTTCGTCCATCTCCAGCTGCCGGTAGAGCTCCATGTAGAAACCGAGCGGAATGAGCGGCGGATGCGGCGGCGTATGGGACAGATACCAGAAGGCCGGTCGTGTCGGATCGCGGCGCTTGATCGTCCGGCACATCTGTTCGCTCGCCCAGTTGGTCACATGGCTCGCCTCGTCGAGATGCCAGGGCCGGTGCATGTAGTTGTTGTTGGACATGCCGTGCGCATACTGCCGCCCGGTGTGACCGCGATCGGAAAGGAAGATATCGTAATCGTCCACCGACCCCAGATGCGGGCGGCCCTCCTCGCAGAGCTGCACATCGTCGAAACCGATACGGTCGCGCGGCGGATAGACATGCAGCTTGCCCACCGCGTGGGTCTGGTAGCCGGCGGCGGAGAAGGTTCCGGCCAGCGTCGGCAGGTCCCCCGGCATCGGATTGGTGGTGCCGAACACGCGATCTCCGTGCCGCCGCGTGGTCGTGCCGGTCATGAGCGTGCGCCGGGCGGGAATGCAGATCGGGCATTCGGAATAGGCGTTGGTGTAGCGCACGCCGTTGCGCGCGAGCTGGTCGAGCGTCGGCGTCTGGATGAACGGATGCCCGGATGCGCCCATCAGGCGCGCCGGCCACTGGTCGGCCATGATCAGCAGTACATTCTTTCGGTTCTCGCTCATGTCGCCCCTCCCCCGGGCTTTCTCGCAACAAGATCGATGAGTGCCGACGGACCCGAATGGCCCGTTCCCTCATGGATCGTCGAATCGTGCGCGCGCAGTTCAAGGATCTCGAAACCGGCGAATGCCTCGCGCAGCAGTTCCTCCGTATACATGTTCTCGACATGCGGCGGGCCGCCCGTGCCGAGCGCCACCTGTTCCGGGCGATAGCCGTGCAGCAGCATGAGCCCACCCGGCGCGAGCGCGGCTTTCATCGAGGCGAAGAGGCGGCTGCGCTGTTCGGGTCCGGCGAACTGGATGAAGATCGCCGCGACCACGTCGAAGCGCCCGACCGGCCATGTCCAGTTCAGGAGGTCCGCCTCGACGAAGGAGACCGTTTCCCCGCGTTCGCCTGCAAGCCGCCGTGCCTTGGCGAGTGCCCTGGCCGAGCCGTCGACACTGACGACATCGAGCCCGAGCGAGGCGAGCCAGACGCCGTTGCGCCCCTCGCCATCGGCAACCGCCAGTGCCCGCATGCCCGCCTTCAACCGCGGACGCTGGCGAAGGAGAAACTCGCACGGCTCGCGGCCGAAGATGAAATCTTCCCGGTCAAAACGCTGGTCCCAATGGCGCAACGCGTCGTTCATGCCTTTCGCTCCCGTCCGGCGAAGGATCTGCGGCTCGCTCACAAAAGAGCCCGCCCGGTGCCGGCCCGGGCCCATGCCGCAGAGTGACAGGCCCGGCGCGCC
>JAGREZ010000170.1 GCA_020446285.1 Geminicoccaceae bacterium | reverse complement strand
TGCAGGTGCTCGACGATGGCAGGCTCACCGACGGTCAGGGGCGCACGGTGGATTTCCGCAACACCATGATCGTGCTCACTTCCAATCTCGGCGCGGAATTCCTCGCGGCCCTGCCGGATGGCGCCTCGACGGAGGATGCCCGCGACGAGGTGATGGAGGTCGTGCGCGGCCATTTCCGCCCCGAATTCCTGAACCGGCTGGATGAGATCATTCTCTTCAACCGCCTCGGCCGCGCTCAGATGGGGGCCATTGTCGACATCCAGCTCGGCTATCTGAGGAAGCTTCTGGAGGGCCGTCACATCGAGCTCACGCTGGGCGATCCGGCGAGGACATGGCTCGCCAATGCCGGTTACGATCCGGTCTATGGCGCCAGGCCGCTCAAGCGGGTCATCCAGAAGACGCTGCAGGACAGGCTCGCCACCATGATCCTCGAAGGCCGCATCAGGGATGGCGACACGGTCATGGCCAATGTCGAGGATGGCGAAATCATCCTCGATCCGCTGGTCGAGGCCGAAGCCGCCTGACGGACAGGGGACATGCCGGGACGCGGGCGCCGAAAGGCTCCGGCGTCCCGGTACCTGCGCCCCTGTCTTGCCATGAGGTCGCCGACTGACGCAAACTCCTCCCCGAATCAGGCAAGCATGTCATGAAGGGGAGGTTGTCATGCGCTCAGGAATCTTCATGATGCCGTTGCATCCGGCATCGAAGGATTATCATCAGGTGCTGGAAGAGGATCTCGAAGCGATCATTCATGCCGATCGCTGCGGCCTCGACGAGGTATGGCTGGGCGAACATTTCAGCTGCCAGACCGAGCCCATCACCTCGCCGCTCATGTTCATGGCCCAGGCCATTCCGCAGACCTCGACCATCAAGCTCTGCTCCGGCGTACTCAACCTGCCGCAACAGCATCCGGCGGTGGTCGCCGGTTTTGCCGCGATGTTCGATCACCTGTGCAAGGGCCGTTTCGTCATGGGTATCGGCCCGGGCGGCCTGCCGTCGGATTTCGAGCTCTTCCACCTCAACGACGCCATGCAGCGCGGCAGGATGATGCTCGAATCGATCGACATCATCCACAAGCTCTGGACCGAGGATCCGCCGCACTCCATCAGGGGCGAGTACTGGCAGATCGAGCAGCCGGACTGGCACGTCCCCGAATTCGGTCTTGGCGTATTTCCGCGCCCCTATCAGAAACCCTGGCCGCCGGTGGCGATCGCCTCGATGAGCCCCTTTCCGTTCCTTGCCAAGGAAGCGGCCGGGCGTGGCTGGTCAGTGGTCAGTGCGAATTTCATTCCCGAGGACAGTGTCGCCACCCACTGGCAGCGTTATGTGCAGGGCTGCGAGGAAGCGGGCATCGAGCCCGATGGTGCAAACTGGCGAGTGGCACGAACCATTCTCGTCACCGAGACGGACGCAGAGGCGGAACGGTATCTCCAGCGGCCGAACTGCGCGCCGCGTTACTATTTCGACTATCTCTCGTCCCTGATGAAGAAGGCCGGCTTCTCGCAGGTGATGAAGGGATTGCGCAAGGACATGAGCGACGCCGACCTGACGCCCGACTGGTGTGTCAACGAGGTGGTCATCGCCGGCAGCCCCGCCACGGTCGCCGACCGTATCAACGCCCTGCGCGGCAGGCTCGGGCCGTTCGGCACCATTATCCTTGGCGGCATCGACTGGGATGACAAGCCGCTCTGGCGCAACTCGATGAAACTCTTCGCGGAACAGGTCGTGCCGAAGCTCGACGGCTGAGGCGGGCTTCGCTTCAGGATCTCGGGCGCGTGTCGATCCATCGGTAACGCGCCCAGATCGCTGGTGTCTCGATGAGGGCCGCACGCAAACCCTCGAAATAGCTGCCCGCATCCTCCCCCTGCGGCGCAGCTTCGAATGCGAGTGGTTGCCGGGTGAGAAGTGCCAGAATGAGGCCGCGACCGAACGGGCCCTCGACCTTCCAGCTGCCAATATTGACACCGAGCTGCCGCAGCACTTCGAGCACACCTTCCTCGACGCCGAGTTCGCGCACCTCACCCGCGGCGATGGCCACATTCTCGGCGAAGCGGCTCGGCAGCATCTGCAGCACCTCTCCCGTATGGTCGATGAACGTCACCTGCAGATACCCGTCGGCAGGTACGGGGCCGATATCGACCTGCAGCAGGTCACCATCGAGATAGATGCCGTCGTCACGATTGAGGATCATCACGTCGCGGCCCTCGACGGCGCCGGGCAGGGCGACAAATGCCGTGCAGAAAGGCCGTCCCGCCACCGCAAGATCGAGTTGCACATCGACACCCTGCGCATTTTCCGCGATCTCGGCCGCGAGGCGCGCACGATCGGCCTCACTCGGAACGAAGCCGGCATAACGAAGCGGGCCGTCGTCTCCATCGGCGACCCTGCGGACAGTCGTGCAGTCCTCGTCGTCAAGGATGCCGGCAACCGCCGCGATCGCTCTTTCCCGGTC
>JAGREZ010000169.1:5543-11798 GCA_020446285.1 Geminicoccaceae bacterium | reverse complement strand
CCGTCTCCCAGGCCATGCGCCAGCGCACATTCTGGCTGATCGCCATCGCGTTTTCGGCAATCGCCCTCAACCACGGCATCCTCGTCAATCATGTCGTGCCGCTGCTCATGGACCGCGGCCTCTCCCACCCGCTCGCCGTGCTGGCGGCCTCCACCATCGGCCCCATGCAGGTCGCCGGGCGCGTCGCCATGTGGCGTGTCGAACATCTCTGCTCCACCGGAACACTCGCCATCGCCTCGTTCACCGGCGTGCTCGCCTCGTCCTTCCTGCTCGCCGGAACGGGCCTCGCCTGGCCGCTCGCCTTCCTCTTCGCCGCCACGCAGGGCGCTTCCTACGGCCTTGTCAGCATTCTCAAACCCGTACTGATTGCCGAGACGCTGGGACGAGAGGATTTCGGCACGATTTCCGGCAGTCTCGCCCTGCCCTACCTCGCCGGCTTCGCCGCAGCACCATGGCTCGGCGGATGGCTGTGGAGCCTCGGCGGATACGATCCCGTGATCGCCCTCGCCGCCATCCTCGCCACCACCGCCCTCGCCGCCGTCACATGGCTCCAACACACCGCATTGCGGTGACAGGCGGGAGCGGGGGAAGGAAAGGACAAGACCGGGGGAACATGATCTGTCCTCACCACAACCATCGCGGCTCGACAGATATCATTTCTCAAGAAAAATAGATTCTACAAAATATTATTGTGTGATCATCCTGTATTTAGGAGCTGATAAGCCAGACATGCTTGAGTATCCATTGATTGAGATACAACAATTTGATTTGCGAGGGTCCAATGCCAATAAGTAGAAGAGATTCGTTGTTATCACTCACCGCTGGAATTTCTGTAAGTGTCCTGCCTTCATTTTCAAAGGAAGCCGATGCGGCGAGCCGCTTTACATATAACAACTATGCCGGATATGGATATTCTGGCATAATTACGGCCACGTCAAGAAGTGGATCAAAAAAATACAAAGCAATTATTGTAATTGTCGGGCCCAATATCACGAAGAAAACAAAATCCACAAAACGATATGCCTATCAGGCCTTCTATGGCGTTACGCCACTTTTTGGTTCCCAAAAGACGTACATATCAACATCTTTTCTTCGTCATAACGGCATTGTTGGCGATGTGGGCTCGCGGATTGAAGACGCCTCCAGAGTTCTCGTCAAAGGAACTTCCAGTGTCGGGTCCTTTAAAGATAATGGCGGGAATCGTCGTTTCCCCGGGTTCCAGGCAACCTTTGTCAAGGGCAACAAACTCAGCATCAATTTCGAGAGCAAGTCCGTTCAAGACGTGGTTTGGAAGCGCCTGAAAAAGAAGCAGATCGTTCGCATTGGCGAGGTCGTGTAACCTGATCAATTTTCAATCCGCTTTCTGATTTTCCCCGGGCCCCTCAGGGGTTGGTGACGATGTCACGGTCCAGCGCCACAGCCAACTGACGGCAGGGTTGTGGTCGGGTTGACAGGGACGGGATGGGTCGGGGATGGGATCAGCCATCGCCCGTTTCGTCCCTCATCCCGCGGGGCGGGTCGAGGTTGGGTCGAATTGGGTCAGGAAGCGGGTGAGGACGTTGACGGCGATGCCGGCATCCTCCTCGGTGATGCTTTCGAGAGGGTTGTGGCTGATGCCGTCGCGGCAGCGCAGGAACAGCATTCCCATGGGCATCACCGCACCGATGGCCATGGCGTCGTGACCGGCGCCGCTCGGCAGTTCGAGAACGCGGTAGCCGCTCGCGGCGACGGCCTCGCCGAGCAGCCGGCGCATTCCGGCATGGGCTTCGATGGCGGGCTCGTCATAGGTTCGCTCCAGCCTGACATCGAGATGCCGGCGCCGGGCGATCTCGCCCAGCACACTGGTGATGGCCGAAATCGCCGTCTCCCGTTCGCGATCGTCCGGTGAACGGATATCGAGGGAGAATGTCACGCGCCCCGGTATCACATTGCCGGCGCCGGGCAAGGCAGACAGCATCCCGACCGTCGCCACGAGATCGGGCGTACCCCGCGCCTGCCGTTCGATGGCGAGCACCATCTCGCTCGCGGCGCAAAGCGCGTCCCGGCGCAACCCCATCGGCACCGTTCCCGCATGTCCGGCCCTGCCCCGCACCTCGATGAGAAAGCGCGTCGCACCGTTGATCGCGGTCACCACGCCGACGGGCAGTCCGGCATCCTGCAGCACCGGTCCCTGCTCGATATGAAGTTCGACATAGCCATGCGCGCGCCCGCCGGTGCGCGCTATTTCGCCGGTTCGCGAAGGATCGCAACCGAATGCGCGAAGGGCATCGCCGAGGCGGATGCCGTCGGCGTCGGCGAGATCGAGGGTCGCCGGATCGAACACGCCGGCCACCGCGCGCGAACCCGAAAGCGTGGTCGGGAAGCGAACGCCCTCCTCGTCGCCGAAGGCGAGAATCTCGATGGCAAACGGCAAGCGCCGCCCCTCCCCGTGCAGCCGGGCGACGGTCTGGATGGCGGCGAGCACGCCGAGATTGCCGTCATACCGTCCGGCGTCGCGCACCGTGTCGATATGCGAGCCGACCAGAAGCGCCGGCGCGCCGGGCGGATCGCTCTCGTAGCGGCCGACGAGCGTCGCCAGACCGTCGACATGGGTGGCGAGGCCCGCCTGCTCCATCCATGTCCGCACCTGTTCGAGCGCCGCCCTGTGCTCGGGTGTGAGGAACAGGCGGGTCAGTTTGCCGGGCTCGGCGGTAAATTCGCCCAGCCGGTCGAGCCGCTGCATCAGTTGTGCCGCCTCGTTCATGCGAACATCTCCTTCAGGCGCAGAAGCACGATCCGCTCGATCTGTCGCAATGCCTCGCCGATCTCGACATCCCGGTCATGCTCGATGCGCCGTTCGAACGCATCGCGGATCTCCTCCCTGCTCCGGCCCCTGACCGCGAAAATGAAGGGAAAGCCGAAGCGTGCCCTGTAGCGATCGTTGAGTTCGGTGAAGCGCCGGCGCTCCTCGTCGGTCAATCGGTCCAGTCCGGCCGATGCCTGCTCACTTGCACTGTCGGCTGTCAGCCGGCCGGCGGCGGCGAGCTTGCCGGCGAGATCCGGATGCGCGCGGATGAGCGCCAGCCTCTCCTCCGCGCCAGCGCCGCGCAGGGCATGACAGAAGGCTTCGTGGAGCCTGTCGGGACCGTCGCCCGCACGCGCGGAACCGGCATCGAACGCCCGTTCGACCACCCAGGGCGAATGTTCGAAGAGATGTCCGAAGCGGGTGATGAATGCCTCCCGTTCCGCCTGCCTGTCCGTGTCGCTCATGAAACCTTCGCCCTTCTCTCGATGCGCGGACCATAGCAGCGTGCCCTCGATGCGCGGACCATAGGCGAGCCACGCCGGGTGGTGAATACGGCAATCCGCAAAACGTCCCGTCACGCGGCTTCGTGCATGAAGGAATTGAGAAAAGCCGTGCGAAGTGCTCCAATCGCCGAGAGAACAGGAGGAACGGGGTTTCGGGCCGCATGCGTCAATCGATCGGATTTCTCTTGGGCGACCGCCCCGTCACCGTCGACCGGATCGAACCGGACATCACCATTCTCGAATGGCTCAGGCGGACCGAGGGACGCACGGGCACAAAGGAAGGCTGCAACGAGGGCGATTGCGGTGCCTGCACCGTGCTGGTGGGTTCGCTGGAAAACGGTGCCGTGCGTTATCGCGCGGTCAATGCCTGCATCCGCCCGCTCGCCACGCTCGACGGCTGCCGCCTCCTGACCGTCGAGGATCTCGCCGCAGCCGATGGCTCGCTGCATCCCGTCCAGCAGGCGATGGTCGAATGTCACGCTTCGCAATGCGGCTTCTGCACGCCCGGCTTCGTCATGTCGCTTGCCGGGTGGATGCAGGAGCATGAGGGGCCGCCGCCCGACGATGCGCTCATCGACGAGGTGCTCTCGGGCAATCTCTGCCGCTGCACCGGCTATGCGCCGATCGCCCGGGCGGCGACGCGCGCCGTCGGGATCGGCGGCGGAAGGCTGGATACCGATCCGGCACCGCTGGCCACACTGCGCGACGCCCGCACCCTGCATGTGAGCGACGGCACCCGGCACGTCTTCGCCCCCGCCGACCTCGACGCTCTCCTCGATCTCCTCGCCGAACGTCCCGGTGCCCGGGTGATCGCCGGCTGCACCGATGTCGGATTGTGGATCAACAAGGCGATGCGGGTGCTCGACGAGATCGTCTGGATCGGTCGTGTGGATGCGCTTCGAAGCATCGTGGAGCGGGCGGATTCGCTCGAGATCGGCGCCGCTGCCAGCTGGCAGGACGCGCTCGAACCGCTGGCGGCACTCTATCCCGGCATGCGCCGCATGCTGCTGCGCTTCGCTTCGAGACCGATCCGCAACGCCGCCACCGTCGGCGGCAACATCGCCAACGGCTCACCCATCGGCGACGGTTCGCCCGCACTCATCGCCGCGGGCGCCACACTGCATCTCGCCAGCCGCGACGGCCGCCGCTCGATGCCGCTCGAGGATTTCTTCATCGATTACGGCAAACAGGATCTCCTCCCCGGCGAAATCGTCGAGCGCATCTCCGTGCCGAAGCCGGCACCGGGATCCCTCTATCGCTGCTACAAGCTCTCCAAGCGCTTCGATCAGGACATTTCCGCCGTGCTCGCCGCCTTTTCCCTCGAACGCGACGGCGACACCGTCACCGCCGCGCGCATCGCCATGGGCGGCATGGCGGCAACGCCGAAACGCGCCGCGCGCGCCGAAGCCGCCCTGCTCGGCCAGCCCTGGAACCGGCGGACGCTGGACAGGGCGAAGGCGGCGCTGGCCGAGGATTTCACCCCCATCGACGACATGCGCGCGTCTGCCGCTTATCGCATGACCGCCGCCGGCAACCTCCTCGAACGGTTCTTCATCGAATCCGGAGAAGACGACCCCGACCGCGAAAACGATCTTCTCGCGCTCGCGAGCGTCGACGCATGAGCGGGCGCACCGGCAGCGCACGACCGCTCGCGGGCGACGGCACGGGTGACACGGTCCGCCATGACAGCGCCGTTCGCCATGTCACCGGCGAGGCCCGGTATATCGACGATCTGCGCGAACCGTCCGGCCTGCTGCACGCCTGCTTCGGCCTCTCGGCGAAGGCCAGCGCGCGCCTTGTCGAAATCGATCTCGAAGCGGTCAGAAAGGCGCCGGGGGTGATCGATGTGGTCACGGCCGGCGACATTTCGGGCGAGAACGACATCAGCCCGACCCACCGCCACGACGAACCCTTGCTCGCCGCCGGCGAGGTGCATCATGTCGGCCAGCCGGTCTTCGCCGTCGCCGCCACCAGCCGCGGCGCGGCGAGACGCGCGGTCCGCCTCGCCCGCATCGAATACGAGGAACGCGAAGCGGTCCTCGATGTCGCCGATGCGACCGAGGCTGTCACGCCGGGAATGACGCTCTCACGCGGCGATGCGCGCGCCGCCATCGACGCCGCACCGAGGCGGCTCGAGGGGCGGATGCGCATCGGCGGGCAGGAGCATTTCTACCTCGAAAGCCAGATCGGCATGGCCCTTCCCGGCGAGGGCGGCGATGTCACCGTGCTTTCCTCGACCCAGCACCCGAGCGAAATCCAGACGATGGTCGCCCAGGTGCTCGGCGTCCCGGCGCACGCGGTCACGGTCGAGGTCCGGCGCATGGGCGGCGGCTTCGGCGGCAAGGAAACCCAGGGCAATCCGTTCGCCTGCATCGCCGCCCTTCTCGCCATGCGTACCGGCCGGCCGGTCAAGATCCGCCCCGACCGCGACGACGACATGATCGTCACCGGCAAGCGGCACGGCTTTCTCGTCGAATACGAGGCCGGTTTCGATGACGAGGGGCGCATTCAGGGCGTCGACATGCGCTTCGATGGCGATTGCGGCTGGTCGTCGGATCTCTCCGGTCCGGTCACCGACCGGGCACTCTTTCATGCCGACAATGGCTATTACTACCCGGCAGCGCATCTGCATTCGCGTCCGCTGCGCACCAACAAGGCCTCGAACACGGCCTTTCGCGGCTTCGGCGGACCGCAGGGCATGGTCGCCTGCGAACGCCTCATCGAGGAGATCGCATTCGCCACCGGCCTCGACCCGCTCACCGTGCGCAAGCGCAATTTCTACGGCGGCGACGGCCGCAACATCACCCCCTATCACCAGACGGTCGAGGATTTTTCCGCCCCCGAACTGGTCGGGATCCTCGAACGCCGGTGCGATTACGAAAAACGCCGCACGCGCATCCGCGAGCTGAACGCGGGCGGCGGCATCATCCGCCGGGGGATCGCGCTGACCCCGGTCAAGTTCGGCAT
>JAGREZ010000169.1:1278-5395 GCA_020446285.1 Geminicoccaceae bacterium | reverse complement strand
CTCGACCGGGTGAAGATCACCGCGACGACCACGGGCAAGGTTCCCAATACCTCGGCCACCGCCGCCTCCTCCGGTGCCGATCTCAACGGCAAGGCGGCCGAGGCCGCCGCCCTGATGATCCGCGAACGCCTCGTCGCCTTCGCCTGCGAGAGATGGCAGACAAAGCCCGAAGATGTCGTCTTCGACAACAATCTCGTGCATGTCGGCCGGCATGAGGTGAGTTTCGCCGAACTGGTGTCGATGGCCTATTTCGCCCGCATCCAGCTTTCCGCCACCGGCTTCTACAGGACTCCGGACATTCACTGGGACCGCGACGCCGGGCGCGGCCGGCCGTTCTACTATTTCGCCTGCGGTGCCGCCTGTTCGGAAGTCGCGATCGACACGCTCACCGGCGAATACCGCATCCTGCGCACAGACATCCTCCACGATGTCGGCCGCTCGCTCAATCCGGCCATCGACATCGGCCAGATCGAGGGCGGCTTCGTCCAGGGTGCCGGCTGGCTGACGACCGAGGAACTCGTGTGGAAGGCGGACGGCAGCCTGTGGACACATGCGCCGTCGACCTACAAGATCCCCGCCATGAGCGACCGTCCGGCGATCTTCAATGTGAGCCTGCATGAGGGTGCCCTGAACCGCGCGGAGACCATCCACCGCTCGCGGGCGGTGGGCGAGCCGCCGCTGATGCTGGGTATCTCGGTCCTCCACGCGCTCTCCGATGCCATCGCCTCGGTCGCCGGCCATCGCCATTGCCCCGCACTCGACGCACCGGCGACACCCGAGCGGGTGCTGGCCACCATCGACCGCCTGCGGGCACTGGACGCGTGAGGGACCCGGCAAGACAGGGGAACGCATGGCTCGCCGAAGGCAGGCCGGTCGCCCTTGTCCGGATCGAGGAAGCCAGCGGCTCGACACCGCGCGAGGCGGGCGCGTTCATGCTGGTGACAGAAGAGGAGACAGCCGGCACCATCGGCGGCGGCGAACTCGAATGGCAGGCGATGCAGGCAGCACGCGCATGGTTGCGGCAGGCAGCAGGCGGCCTCGACAACCCGGCGACCGCTGGCAGCGACGATGGTGAAGAAACGACCGCGAGCCTGGCGCTCGGTCCGCAATCGGGCCAGTGTTGCGGCGGCCGCGTCACCTATTCCATTCGCGCCGCGACATCGCATGACATGTTCACTCTTGGCCGCAAGGCGCTCGGGAACACCATCGGATCGCTCTGGATCTTCGGCGGCGGGCATGTTGGCCGCGCGGTCAGCGACGCCCTCCTGCCCCTGCCCCTTGCCGTGCGCTGGGTCGACGAGCGGGCGGAAATCGCCGCCGCCGCTGCGGACTGCCAATGGGTGCAAAACCCGCTGGCGGAGGTCGACAGCGCCTGGCCCGGCGCCGCCTTCCTGATCCTGACACACAGCCATGCCCGCGATTTCGAATTGTGCAGTGCTGTTCTCCGCCGCGGGGATTTCGCCTATCTCGGAGTGATCGGCTCGGCGACCAAGCGCGCGCGGTTCGAACGCGGCCTGCGCGAGCTTGGTCTCGACAGCTCGAGGCTCGTCTGCCCCATCGGCGGCGGCGATGTGAACGACAAGAGACCGGAAGTGATCGCGGCACTGACCGTTGCCGAAATCATCCGTGCAATGAAGGGGAATCGTCTCGAATGAGTGACGCGCGAGCGCCGAGGCTGGCGTTGAGAGGTATCACCAGGCGCTTTCCGGGGGTCGTCGCCAACAGCGATGTCAGCTTCGACATCGGCGAGGGGGAGATCCACGCCCTGCTCGGCGAGAACGGCGCGGGCAAGTCGACGCTGGTGAAGATCATCTACGGCGTTCTCCAGGCGGATGAAGGCGAATGTCTCTGGCAGGGAGAACGGGTTCGCATCGCCGATCCGCGCGCCGCGCGCGAACTCGGCATCGGCATGGTGTTCCAGCATTTCTCGCTGTTCGAGGCGATGACCGTCGAGGAGAATATCGCCCTCGGCATCGATGATGCGGGGAACCGCAGCGCGCTGGCGAAGAGGATCGTCGAGGTCAGCCGCGCATACGGCCTGCCGCTCGATCCGTCGCGCGAGGTCCATTCGCTTTCCGTCGGCGAGCGCCAGCGCATCGAGATCGTCCGCTGCCTTCTGCAGAACCCGCGCCTGCTCATCATGGACGAGCCGACCTCGGTGCTGACACCGCAGGAAGTCGACCGGCTGTTCGAAACACTGCGGCAGCTCGCGCGCGAGGGCTGCTCGATCCTCTACATCAGTCACAAGCTCGAGGAGATCAAGGCGCTTTGCGAGCGCGCGACCATCCTGCGCGGCGGCAGGGTCGTGGGCGATTGCGATCCGCGCCGGGAAACCGCGCGCAGCATGGCACAGCAGATGATCGGCAGCGAACTGCGCACGGTGGCAAGACGCGAGGGCACGCAAGCCGGCGAACCGCGCCTCGAGGTGCGCAAGCTCACGCTTGAACGGGGCACATCCTTCGGCACGTCGCTCTCGGGCATCGATTTCGAGGTCCGCGGCGGCGAGATCTTCGGCATCGCCGGCGTTGCCGGAAACGGCCAGGGCGAACTCTTTTCCGCCCTGTCCGGCGAAACGCCGCTCCCTGATCCGGACATGGTCCGCCTCGATGGCCGGGCCATGGGCCGCAGCGGGCCGAACAGGCGGCGACGGGCCGGCCTCTGCACCGTGCCGGAGGAACGCAACGGCCACGCCGCGGTTCCGGACATGAGCCTGAGCGAAAACACGCTGCTGAGTGCACGCCAGCGAAAGAGGCTGGCAGGCGGCGGGTTCCTGCGCATGCGCGCGGCGCGAGGGTTCGCGCGGTCGGTCATCGAACGCTTCGATGTCCGCACCACCGGCCCCGAAGCGGCGGCGAAGAGTCTTTCGGGCGGGAACCTGCAGAAATTCGTGGTCGGCCGCGAGGTGTTGCAGGATCCGGGCATTCTCGTGGTCTCGCAGCCGACATGGGGCGTGGATGCGAGCGCCGCCGCCGCCATCCACCAGGCACTGATCGACCTTGCCACAGCCGGCGCCGCCGTCCTCGTCATCTCGCAGGATCTCGACGAGCTGCTGACCCTGAGCGACCGCCTCGCCGTCATTAATCTGGGAAGGCTGTCCGAACCGCTCGGGACTGCCGGCGCATCGCTCGACGAGATCGGGCTCCTGATGGGCGGACTGCACGGCATGGCCGAGCGTGATCCGCATCTGCACGATCAGGGGATGGAGACCCGCCATGGCGTTTAGAATCGAACCGCGCGGCGAGGCCGGCCCGCTTCTCCTCTGGACGACACCCGTTCTCGCCGTCTTGCTGACGGTGGTCAGCGGCTTCTTCATCTTTCTGTCGATGGGCAAGAACCCGTTCGAGACGCTCTATCATTTCTTCATTTCGCCGATCGACGATCTCTACGGTCTGTCGGAGCTCGCCCTGAAGGCAGCACCCCTCATCCTCATCGGCATCGGCCTGTCACTCGGCTTTCGCGCCAATGTCTGGAACATCGGTGCGGAGGGCCAGCTGACCATGGGAGCCATCGCCGGCGGCGGCGTCGCCCTGTGGTTCTGGGAGCAGGATGGAAGTTTCATCCTGCCGTTGATGATGCTGGCGGGGATCGCCGGCGGCATGGTCTACGCCGCCATCCCGGCCTTCCTGAAGACACGTTTCGGGGTCAACGAGATCCTCACCAGCCTGATGCTCACCTACATCGCCACCCTGTTTTTGAGCATTCTGGTCTATGGCCCCTGGAAGGATCCCGAGGGGTTTAATTTCCCGCAAACGCGAATGTTCTCGGATTCAGCACTCCTGCCGGTCATCCTTTCGGGCACGCGGCTGCATGCGGGCTTCGCCGTGGCGATCGCTGTAGCACTCGCCGCCTGGCTGATGGTGTCACGGACGACGGTCGGCTTCGGCATCCGCACCGTCGGTGCCGCACCGCAGGCCGCCGCCTTCGCCGGCTTCGACCGCAACCGGACGACCTGGTTCTGCCTTCTCGCCAGCGGCGGACTGGCCGGGCTCGCCGGCCTGTTCGAAGTCGCCGGACCCATCGGCCAGCTCGTGCCGGTGCTCACGCCGGGCTACGGTTTCACCGCGATCATCGTCGCCTTTCTCGGTCGCCTGCATCCTGTCGGAATCGTTCTCGCCGG
>JAGREZ010000169.1:0-1229 GCA_020446285.1 Geminicoccaceae bacterium | reverse complement strand
GGGCTGCCGCAGGCGGTCACCGGCGTGTTCCAGGGCCTCCTGCTGTTCTTCATCCTCGCGACCGACTTCCTCACCCGTTACCGGATCACACACACACCACGATCGCCCGCGGCGACGGGAGACGCGGCATGAACATCGAATTGCTGGTGACCGTCATCGGCGCCGCGACACCGCTGCTGCTCGCCGCCCTCGGCGAACTGGTCACCGAGAAATCGGGCGTTCTCAATCTCGGCGTGGAAGGCATGATGATCGTCGGTGCCATCACCGGTTTTGCCGTCACGCTGACATCCGGCAGCGCCACGCTCGGCATCATCGCCGCCTCGGCGAGCGGCGTGTTCATGGCGCTCGTGTTCGGCGTGCTGACCCTCACGCTCCTTGCCAACCAGGTGGCGACGGGCCTCGCACTGACGATCTTCGGAACCGGCCTGTCATCGCTCATCGGCGCCGGCTTCGTCGGCATGCCGGTTCCGCGCCTGCCGGTCCTGCCGGTGCCGGGGCTCTCGGAACTGCCGGTCCTCGGCCCGCTTCTCTTTCGCCACAACGCCCTTGTCTATCTCTCGCTCATCGCCACGCTCGCGGTGAGCTGGTTCCTGTGGCGCAGCCGTGCCGGCATGATCCTGCGCGCCGTCGGCGAGAACGACACCTCCGCCCACTCCATCGGCTATCATGTCATCCGCGTGCGCTATCTGGCGGTCATGTTCGGCGGTGCCATGGCCGGTCTCGCCGGCGCATTCCTGTCGCTGGCGGTGACCCCGATGTGGGTCGAGGGCATGACCGCCGGACGGGGCTGGATCGCCCTTGCCATCGTCGTCTTCGCCTCGTGGCGACCCATGCGCGTGCTCGCCGGCGCCTATCTCTTCGGCGGCATGTCGATCCTCCAGCTCCACGCCCAGGGTGCCGGCGGAATCAACATCCCCTCGCAGGTCTTCACGATGCTTCCCTACATCGCCACCATTCTCGTTCTCACGATCATCTCCGCCGGCCCCTGGCGCGGCCGCCTCGATTCGCCCGCCTGCCTCGGCAAGCCCTTCCGCGCGGCGGGATGATCACCGCCACGGCATGAGCAACGGTCGGGGTTCGCCCTGACATGAAGAAACTCCCGATCGCCTGCAATCGGGAGCTCCTTCACGTTCAGAATTGGCGGGATCCGGCGGAACCGGCTCAGTCCGCAACGTTCATGGACAGCGTGATCCGGCCCGGAGGCACATGCGCCCAGCGGGTGGTTTCAT
>JAGREZ010000168.1 GCA_020446285.1 Geminicoccaceae bacterium | reverse complement strand
TGCTCAAGCTCGCCACGCTGGCCTACCTGCTGGTTTCCGTACAGTTCGGCGCGCGCCGTTCCACGCGCGACCGCACGAAACTCTATCGCATCATCGAGGTGATCGGTCCCTGGTCGATGGTCGATGTTTTCATGATCGCCATTCTGGCGGCACTGGTCGATCTCGGCCAGATCGCGACGATCGAGCCCGGACCGGGGGCGCTGGCGTTCGCCTCGGTGGTGATCCTGACCATGTTCGCCGCCATGCGCTTCGACCCTCGCCTGATGTGGGATGCCGAGGATTTGGGAGAGAATGACCGTGTCTGAACAAACGTCGAATTCCTCGCAGACCATGCCCGAAGCGCAAACGCGGCAGCGTCACGGCCTGTCGGCGATCTGGCTGGTGCCGCTGGTGGCCATCCTGGTCACGGGCTGGCTGGGTTACCGTCATTTCGCCGACAAGGGTCCCGAGGTGAAGATCACTTTTGCCGACGCGGCCGGGCTCGAGGCCGGACGGACCAAGGTCAAGTTCAAGGATGTGGTGGTCGGCGACGTCACCCGGGTGCAGGTCAGCAACGATCTCAAGCGCGTCGTGGTGACCGCCGAAATGGTGCCGGATTTTCGCGACTACATGAATGCCGAGACGCGCTTCTGGGTGGTCAAGCCGCGTGTCGGAACCAGCGGCGTGTCGGGTCTCGATACACTGGTCTCCGGGTCCTACATCTCGGTGGATCCGACCACCGGCAGCGAACAGGTCGACCGGTTCGAGGGGCTCGAGGAGCCACCGCTCCTGCGCTTCGATGTTCCCGGGCGCCGGTTCGTCCTGGAAAGCGAGGATGTTCGCAGCATCAGCCGTGGCACGCCGATCCGCTATCAGGGACTCGAGGTCGGCCAGGTCCTCGACTACCAGCTCAACGAGGACAGGGAACGTTTCGACATTCCGGTCTTCATCCATGCGCCCTTTGACGAGATGGTGCTGGAATCGAGTGATTTCTGGATCGAATCGGCGGTGCAACTGGATGCCGGTGCCGGCGGCTTCGGCCTGAAGATCGGCAGCATGCAGACCTTTCTCACCGGCGGCATCACCTTTGCCACGACCGATTTCAAGACGGCGGCAAGGGCGGAGAAGGACGCCCATTTCACGCTCTATCCCGATGAGTCGAGCGTCGGCGAGGCGCGTTTTACCCGTTCGGTGCCGTTGCTCGCCTATTTCGACGGATCGGTGCGTGGCCTGCGGCCCGGAGCTCCCGTCGAGATCCGTGGCATGAAGGTCGGCGAGGTTCGCAGTTTCAGCCTCGAGATCGACGGCGAAAGCGAGGAGATCACCATTCCGGTCGTCCTCGACATTCACCCGCAGCGGATCAGCGGCGACAGGGCGCCGGTCGAGGACGAGGCGGCCTATGACAATCTCGATGCACTGATCGGCCATGGCATGCGCGCCCAGCTCAAGACCGGCAGCCTGATCACAGGCGATCTCTATGTCGATCTCGTCTTCGATCGCAAGAGTGGCGGCGCGAAGCTCGATCGCAGTGGCACCGTTCCGCTGATGCCGACCATTCCAAGCGATCTCGATGCCCTTGCGGCCACCGCCGAACGGTTCGTGACCCGCATCGAGGAACTGCCGATGGAGCAGATCGCAGCCGACATGCGCAGTACCGTCGAGGCGGTTGCCAGACGCGCGAACTCGCCGGAAATCGACCAGCTGCTCGCCGAACTGCAGGAAACCGCCCGAAGCGTCCGGCGTTTTGCTGGCGCGCTCGCGAACAATGGCGAGCCACTGATCGCCGACATGCGTGAGACCATGCGCCGGATCAGCCAGAGCGCGAAGAACGCGCAGGAGGTGCTGGATAAGGATGGCGGATTGCCCTACGACGCCAGCCAGCTGATGCGCGAGCTGACCCAGGCTGCGCGTTCGGTGCGGGTCTTCTCCGAATATCTCGAACGGCATCCGGAAGCGCTGCTGCGCGGCAAGCAAGGGGGTTTCAGATGAAGCGTTACCTGTCAGGACTTCTGCTCACCGGCCTGCTGGCGGCGTGCACCGAGACGCCGCCGACCCATTTCTACACGCTCAGCACGCAACCGCCGGCGGATGCGCCGGTGGCCGCTGACAAGACCGACGGGCTGGTGCTGGCGCTGGCGCCGATCGGCCTGCCGGACTATCTCAATCGTCCGCAACTGATCGTGCGCCTCGATGAAACGCGCATGGATCTCGCCGATCTCGACAACTGGATCGAGCCGCTCGATACCCTGATCCAGCGAACCATGGCCGTCGACATGCAGAGCGAGCCCGGCATCATGATGGTGCTGCGCCTGCCGGAACGCCGGCAGTCCGCCTATGACTATGGCATCGAGGTCAATTTCACCCGCTTCGAAAGCAATATCGACGGAATGGCCTGGCTCGATGCGGACTGGACCATGGTCGACGCGATGGATGCCGAAATTGCCCGACAACATGTCAGCCGGCAGATCACGGTCGAGGATCCCACCGACAAGGCCAGCCATGTGCGTGCGCTCAGTCAGCTCATCGAGGATCTGAACACGACGATCATGCAAGCACTGCCGGCGCCGGGATCATGAAGGCGCCGCCGGCGGCGGAATGAGGCAACGAATGTAGCAACAGCGGCCCGCCAGCTTGCAGGGCAAGTGCATCGATCCAGACAGATCATACTGATCTGTCTGGGAAAATTGATGCAAAAACAAGGAGCTGGTGCTCGGGTGAATGAACGAAGTGAATGCGCCTGAGCACCAGGGCCGCTGCTGCCCCGGTCATTCGTCGATCTGCTTGCGCCCGACGATGGCAAAGCCGTTCTGTTCGATGTGACGGCTGATGGCGCGGGCATGGGCCTCGTTGCGGGTCTCGAGCGTGAAGTCGACGACCGCCTCGCGCACGGAATGGCCGGAAAAGGCGCGGTGATGGGCGACATCGACGACATTGCCGCGCGCTTCGGCAATGGTTCGGGCAATCGCGGCGAGACTGCCGGGACTGTCGGGAACGGCAATGGCGAAGCGCACGAGGCGGGCGGTGCGCACGAGCCCGCGGATGATGACGGCACTCATGAGGCGGCTGTCGATATTGCCACCGGAAATGACGAGACCGACCTTCTTTCCGGCGAAGCGGTCGGGATCGGCGATGAGTGCTGCAAGCCCGGCAGCGCCCGCACCTTCGGCAACCGTCTTTTCGATTTCCAGGAGATCGAGAATGGCGCGCTCGATCGCGGCCTCGTTCACCAGCTGGATATGGTCCACGAGTTCGCGGATGATCGAGAGCGTCAGCCTGCCCGGCCTCTTCACCGCGATCCCGTCGGCGACCGTGCTGCCGCCCGCTTTCACCGCTTCGCCGCGAAGTGTCTGCAGCATGGCGGGATAGAGTTCGGCCTCGACGCCGACGATTTCGGTTTCAGGGCGTATCGCGCGGGCGGCTATGGCAATGCCGCTGACGAGCCCGCCACCGCCGATGGGGATGACGAGCGCGTCGAGATCGGGCGCGGCCTCAAGCATCTCGAGGCCGATCGTGCCCTGTCCGGCGATGATCAGGGGGTCGTCGAACGGGTGGATGAAGACGAGACCGTCGCGGGTGGCGAGCTCCAGGGCATGGGTGGCGGCGTCGTCGACGGTATCGCCGAAGAGCACGACCTTCGCCCCGAGGCGCTCGGTATTGTCGACTTTCACGAATGGTGTCGCCTCGGGCATGACGATGGTCGTGTCGATGCCGAGCCGGGAGCCATGGAACGCCACCCCCTGGGCGTGATTGCCGGCGGACATGGCGATGACGCCGCGGCGTCGTTCCTCGCCGCTGAGCGCGAGCAGCCGGTTGAGCGCGCCGCGTTCCTTGAAGGATGCCGTGTATTGCCGGTTCTCGAACTTGAGCCAGAGCTCGCCGGTACCGGTGATGTCGGCGAGCGTGCGCGACGGCAGCATGGGAGTCTTCACCACATGGCCATCCATGCGGGCCGCAGCGGCGCGAATATCGTCGATATCCACCGGGATCATGATCGCCCCCCTCCCTTGCACGACGGGTTCAACCCTGTCATGTGATGCGCCATCCCGTTCCGGGCATCGGAAATCGTCTTGCGGAACACGTCATGAAAGTCCTCGTCGTCGGATCGGGCGGTCGCGAGCACGCCCTTTGCTGGTCACTCGCCGCATCGCCCCTTGTCGACAAGCTCCTCTGCGCTCCCGGCAGCGCCGCCATCGCCCGTCTGGCCGAACCTGTAGCGCTTCGCGCCGACGATATCGAGGGGCTCGTGGACTTCGCCAGAGAACAGGCGATCGACCTTGTCGTCATCGGGCCGGAACTGCCGCTCGTGCTCGGCCTCGCCGACCGGCTCGAGGAAGCCGGCATCCGCGCCTTCGGCCCGTCGGCGGCAGCCGCACGACTCGAAGGCTCGAAGGCATTCATGAAGGCGTTTGCCGAACGGCACGACATTCCGACTGCTGCATGGAAGAGCTTTGCCGCCGACGAGCGGGAGGCGGCTCTGGCTCATATCGAACAGCACGGCGCTCCCGTCGTCGTCAAGGCCGACGGTCTTGCGGCCGGCAAGGGGGTGGTCGTGGCACAGACGCTCGCCGAGGCGCGCGAAGCGGTGGAGGCAGCGTTCGACGGACGTTTCGGCGCATCGGGAGCGCGGCTCGTGATCGAGGAATGCCTCATCGGCGAGGAGGCAAGCCTGTTCGCCATCTGTGACGGCAGGACCGCGCTCGAATTCGGCACCGCACAGGATCACAAGCGTGCCTTCGACGGCGATACCGGCCCCAATACCGGCGGTATGGGCGCNNTGTTCGCCGGCTCCCGTCCTCGATGCGGACATGGTCGAACGGGTCATGAACGACATCGTTCGCCCGACCGTGGCCGGCATGGCCGCCGAGGGTTCGCCCTATCGGGGTTTTCTCTATGCCGGACTGATGATCACCGCCGACGGTCCGAAGCTCATCGAGTTCAATGTGCGTTTCGGCGATCCCGAATGCCAGGTCGTGCTGCCGCGCCTGATGACCGATCCGGGGCAGCTCATGCTCGGCGCGGTGGACGGCCAGCTCGCTCACATGAATGTCCGCTGGCTCGACCGCCACGCGCTGACAGTGGTGATGGCCGCGAAGGGTTATCCGGGTGAACCGGTGACGGGCGGCACGATATCCGGGCTGGATGCGTTTGCCGGATCAGGCGAGAATGACGAGGATGTCGTGATCTTCCATGCCGGAACACGCCTCGAGGATGGCGTCTGGAAAGCCGCCGGCGGCCGGGTGCTGAATGTCACCGGCCTTGGCAGGGACCTCCGTTCGGCGCGCGACAGGGCCTATCGTGCCGTCAACGCCATCGACTGGCCGGACGGTTTCTGCAGAAACGACATTGGCTGGCGCGCGCTCGCGAGAACTGAAAACGGCGAGGGTGCATGAGGAATGCGGATCGGCAGCTGTCCCCATGGCAACTGACATGGCCGGAACCCGCGAACCATTGCCTGCAAACGGCTGTCCCCAACGGAATCCTGAATTTCCACAGCCCATACGATGGCACGAACACGTTGAGCGAAGAGCCTTCTAGTGCATCAATCCAGACAGATCATACTGATCTGANNNNGGATAAATTGATGCAAAAACAAGGAGCTGGTGCTCGGGTGAATGAACGAAGTGAATGCGCCTGAGCACTAGCGTGTTCACGACGCTGGTCGACCCGAACGATCAGAGCGCCGCCGCAAGAAGGAGTAGAGGCTTCCATGCCTGATGTGATCGACGCAAGCGACCGGAGCGCTGTCGTCCGCGCCGCGGAACTCATTCTTGATGGCGGCATCGTCGCCTTTCCCACCGAAACCGTTTACGGGCTCGGCGCGCTCGCCTCCTCCGACCGCGCCATCGGCAGGGTCTACGCGGCCAAGGGTCGGCCGAGCAGCAATCCGCTCATCGCCCATGTCGCTGATCGCGCTTCGGCCGCCATCTTCGCCGAATTCGACGAGCGCGCCGACAGGCTGGCCGAGAAATTCTGGCCCGGTCCGCTCACGCTCGTGCTGCCGCTCAAGGTGCCCTCGGCAATCTCCATGGTCATGAGCGCCGGTCTTTCCACGGTAGCCGTGCGTGTTCCGGCCCATCCTGTCGCGCGCGCGCTGCTGGGTGCGGTGGAACTGCCGGTCGCGGCCCCGAGTGCCAATCGTTCGGGACATGTGAGCCCGACCACCGCCGCGCATGTCGCAGGCGAATTCGGCAACGAGGTCTCGCTGGTGCTCGACGGCGGATCCTGCGAGGTCGGCGTCGAAAGCACCGTGGTCGATCTGAGCGATCCCGACCGTGTGCGCCTTCTGCGGCCGGGCGCCATCGACCGGCAGGCACTGGAACGATTGATCGGTCCGCTTTGCGCGCCGGCAGCGGACGGTCCCGTGCGCGCACCGGGCATGATGCTGCGTCACTATTCCCCCGACACCGCCATTCGCCTGGATGCGACTTCGGTCGATGCAGATGAGGCATTGCTCGCCTTCGGTCCGAAACCTCTCGAAGGAGCGGCAACGGCACTCAACCTGAGCGAAGCGGGCAATCTCGACGAAGCCGCCAGCCGCCTCTACGGCATGATGCGGCAGCTCGACCAGTCCAGGGCACGCTGCATCGCCGTCATGCCCGTGCCGGCCCACGGTCTCGGCGAGGCCATCAACGACCGCCTGCGGCGCGCTGCCATTGCCGACGGGAAGGCCAGCGCCGCCTGATCGGGAAGACGGGCCCCCCGTTCCGCGTGACCGTTTTGCCACCTGAGCGCCGGCGCGATTCTCCTTTGCAATCGCCGGATGCCCGCCCTACGCTTGCTCGACATGCTGTTAGGGGCAACAAGAGGTTGGGAGCGCCAGACATGCTTCGCACATTCGCCGCGGCCGCAGCCGGACTGTTTCTCGCAACGAGCGCGAATGCGTCCGATTTCACGCCTGCGATCATCTTCGACATGGGCGGCAAGTTCGACGAATCCTTCAATCAGGCCGCATACAACGGTGCGGAGCGGTTCAGGGAAGAGACCGGCATCGACTATCTGGAATTCGAGATCACCAACGACGCCCAGCGCGAGCAGGCGTTGCGACGCATGGTGCGCAAGGATGCCGATGTGGTCGTGGTGGTCGGCTTCGCTTTCGCTACCCCGCTCGAGGCGGTCGCGGGCGAGGAAACGGACAGGAAGTTCACCATCATCGACATGGTGGTCGATCTGCCGAACGTACAGTCGGTGACCTTCAAGGAGCATGAGGGCTCGTTCCTCGTCGGCATGGCCGCGGCGCTCGCCTCGAAGACCGGCAAGGTCGGTTTCGTCGGCGGCATGGACATCCCGCTCATCCGCAATTTCGAACATGGCTACAAGCAGGGCGTCCACCATGTGAATGCCGACGACGAGGTGATTTCCAACATGGCCGGCACGACGTCGGCCGCCTGGACCGATCCGGCGCGTGGCGCCGAGCTGGCCATCAGCCAGTTCGATCGCGGCGCCGATGTCGTCTATCACGCGGCGGGCAGCACCGGAGAGGGCGTCCTGCGGGCGGCGGCCGATCGTGGCAAGCTCGGTATCGGCGTCGACAGCAATCAGAACGGCCTCCATCCGGGCAGCGTGCTGACCTCGATGCTCAAGCGCGTCGATGTCGCCGTCTACAACGCCATGAAGAGTGCGATGGACGGAAACTGGCAGGCCGGTGCGCAGAGTCTCGGTCTTGCCGAGGACGGTGTCGGCTACGCTATCGACGAGAACAATCGCGCGCTGATCACGCCCGAGATGGAGGCGAAACTCGAAGAGGCGAAAGCGTCCATCATTGCTGGCGACATCGTCGTCGAGGACTACTATTCGACGCAGCAATAGGCGAAGACGCCCGTGAGCGAGGATCGGCCGGCCGCCGTCGAACTCAGGCGCATCAACAAGAGTTTCGGCAGCGTCCACGCCAATACGGAAATCGACCTTCGCGTCGAGGCCGGAACCATCCACGGCATCATTGGCGAGAACGGCGCCGGCAAGTCGACGCTCATGAACATCCTCTATGGCCTCTACAGGGCCGACAGCGGAACCATCAGCGTCGACGGCAGGCTTCTCGACATCGACCGCTCCGAGGACGCCATCGAGGCAGGCATCGGCATGGTCCACCAGCATTTCATGCTGGTTGAACCCTTCACTGTTCTGGAAAATGTCCTGCTCGGCGCCGAAGGCGGTTTCACGCTGAGGGCAGGTGCCAGGAAGGCGCGCGAGGAACTGCTCCGCCTCGAAAAGGAATATTCCCTTGAAGTGGATGTAGACGCGGTGGTCGCCGACCTTCCCGTCGGAATCCAGCAGCGTGTGGAGATTCTCAAGGCGCTGTTCCGTGGTGCGAATGTGCTCATCCTCGATGAACCCACGGGCGTGCTGACGCCGCAGGAGGCCGACCACCTGTTCCGCATCCTCGACAATCTCCGCTCACAGGGCCGCACCGTCATCCTCATCACCCACAAGCTGCGGGAGATCATGGCCGCGACCGACCGGGTGAGCGTCATGCGCCGCGGCGAGATGGTCGCGCACCGCAGGACGGCGGAAACCTCCACCGAGGAACTCGCCGAGCTCATGGTCGGCCGCAAGGTCCTGCTCCGTGTCGAAAAGAAGCCGGCGAACCCGCAAGGTCCGGTCCTCGAGGTCGAGCATCTCGACGTGGTCGATGAGATGGGCGTGCGCCGGGTCAAGGATGTGAGCCTGAGCGTCCGTGCCGGCGAGATCGTCGGGATTGCCGGCGTGGCGGGTAACGGCCAGTCGCAACTGCTCGATGCCATCGCCGGCATCCGCCCGCCCGCCGCCGGCTCGGTGCGCATCGGCGGTCGGATGGTCGCCGATGCGTCGCAGGCACGCTCCAGCAGGCTCGGCCATGTGCCCGAGGATCGTCTGCGGGTCGGTCTGGT
>JAGREZ010000167.1:5428-7132 GCA_020446285.1 Geminicoccaceae bacterium | reverse complement strand
GCGGATCGCCATCGCCCGCGCGCTGGTCATGGAACCGCGGGTCCTGCTGCTCGATGAGCCGACCTCGGCACTCGATGTCTCGATCCAGGCCGAGATACTCAATCTCCTGAACCGCCTGCGCCGCGAACACGGCCTGACCTTCCTCCTCGTCAGCCACAATCTCGCCGTCATCGCCCATATGTGCGAGCGGGTCGCGGTCATGAATGGCGGGCAGGTCGTCGAGGAACTGGAGATCGAACAATTGCGCGTCGGCGATTTTGCCCACGACTACACGAGCCAGCTGTTCCAGGCCGCACGGCCGTGGGCACACCGATGATGGCCTGCCGGCGGCCGGAGCTCGAGCCGTCACGGCCCCGGTTCGGCCGCGCGCCAGCCCAACGCCCGAAATCCGCCTCCGGCCGGCAGAATGCCGATCGTGAGAATTGAACGGCGCCCGGCGGCGGTGCGCAATGCAAATTCGATCCGGGGCGGACTCGTCTTCAACAGATAGGGAAGCCGATGCACCTCGACGATTTCGGGATCATCGCGAAGACGTCTTGACAAGTCTTCCTCGCTCGAAGCGGCCGCCACCAGCGCCTTCCATCGCGCCGGCAGTGGTGGCCATGTCGATGTCGCGTCCATCGGACATGCTCATGAAGGCAGAATGGCGAGGAAACCCACGTCTTCCTTCTTGTGCTTGCCGTCATTCGCCTCTTCCTCCTGGAGACGAAGATCGAAGCCATCCCTGGTGATTTTCCGCTGACGCGTCACGACAGCTTCGGATCCATCGAAAGTCTGAACATGACTGAATACCAGGGGCGCCTCGCTGAATCTGGTGAAATCGACCCGTTTCCACTGATTGTCGATCCGCTCGCGACCAACCTGAATCCGCCGGTTGCCTGCAAGCGTATGGCTGCCGCGCTCCATGACGATATAACTGACGGTTTCGGCGGCATGTCCCTGGTCGAGATAGTCCCACTCCTCGATCTGCACCTCGAAATGCTCACGCTTGACTCGACGCAGACGGGTATGACAGGGCTGGTCGCCCGCATAGGTCGTGACCTGAGCAAAGACAACGGGATCATCGAAGCGTCTGCTGAATACCACCCGTTGCCATTGCTTGCCATCGCTCTGACGTATGCGCAGGCTGCCGGCCTCGCCGATCGCCACGCCCGAGGCGTTCTTGATCGGCCCATGTCCGACAGCAAGATAGCCAACGGTCTCGGCAGCATGATATTCTTCGGAGTCCTTTGATTTTTCCTCTTCGACCTTGACGTCGAATCGTGTCGTGCCCGATGGTTTGAGGCGCAGGCCGGCCGGATCGGAGCCGTTGAAACTCTGCATCGCGACAATCACCGCCGGCAGCTTTTCATACGAGCCAGCGAGCGTGATACGATGCCATTTGTCGGTCACCTCGTCTCCGGTGCGACCTGCTTCCAGGGCGGCGGTCTCATCCCCCGGCTGATGGATCAGATGTGCAAGTTCGGTGATGCGGGTGCAGTCCTCGCCGTTGCAACCGGAGCTTGGACAGACATTGGAGACCCAGCAATCACCCGCCATCACGAAATCGGTCTCACCTCGCACGAGGATGCCCTCGACCTCATGCGTGTCGCTATTGAACACCGGTGAGCCGGAATTGCCGCCATAGGTATCAAGATTGGCAACGAAATAGGCAGCCGGCGTGTTGCTGCGCACCCTGGCTCCACCAGCCACCTTGAGCGGCAA
>JAGREZ010000167.1:3193-5365 GCA_020446285.1 Geminicoccaceae bacterium | reverse complement strand
GCCACGCGGTGACCGGCAACCGGACGATCGAGCCTGACCAGCGCCCAGTCGGGGCCACTGCCATCCAGCACCCGACCGACGATCGCGGCACCGGCATAGATCTCGCTGTTGGCGATCGAGGTCACCGGATTGGTGGCGCTGGCCATCTGGAATCCGAATACGAAGCGGATATCGGCAATTCCGCTTTCGTCAACGCAATGCGCGGCGGTGGCGATCAGATCCTCGCCGACCAGAAATCCCGTGCAAAACGCACCAACAGGTTGCTGGCGGAACGCTTCACCGTCGCAAAGATCATAGGTTTCACCAAAGTTCTGCGTAGCGAGCGTCGATGTCCCGTCGCGATTGTCACGAATGTCCGAACTGAAGAACAGGCTCACCACGGTGTCGGCGTCATCGCGCAGGACCTGATCCGTGACCTCGAAAAGATCCTGACGATCATCGACGCCGTAGATGACCTTCTGCCGTACACGCAGCTCCTCGATCAGTTCGCCGACAGGCTCGCTCGGCAGCCCTTCGGGCGGTATTTTCTGCCATGCAGTCCCCCGTCTGGACCGACGCCGAAGCTCGTTCAGGATCTCGTCATCACTGTATTGCGAAAACTTCTGCGCATCCGGCACCGGCCATACCTCTCTGCTGGAAGAATCGAGACAAAGTTGTTGACCCGGTTAGATCTCGTAGAAAAAACATAAAAATGAAAGTCGAAAATTGTCACTCCAAATCTCTTACTAAGAGAAAATTCAATTTTGATAAATGTTACTTGGATTTCCTTATCCTTGATAAATCTATGCATCACCGTCTCGATGTCCCGCCGTTCTGGCCAGCCTCTGTGGCCGCTCGAATGAACAAGAACGGTCAAGATCGATGATCTGGTTTCAGGCCGGATCGTCCAGCGTTGCAAGACGTTCGGTCATTTCGCTTCGGTAAACCTGGTCCTCGACGATTCGTTGCACGAAATGCATGAATTCGGCTTCCGGTGCCAGTCTGTTGCCGACATGGCGGAGGACGGCTCGTTGCGTGAGCCGGGGAAGGACGGATCCGGTGCTCGCGATTTCGGCCATGCGAACGGGGTTACCCCGCATCGACATCGGTCCGCGACGGCTTTCGTAGACGCCGACCGGCACGTCGATCGGTCGTCCGTCCGTGGTAATCGCGAAATCGTCCCTTACGCGGTAATCGTAGTTCGTGCCGACATTCTCGGTCTCGTGCATTCGCCGGAGCTGGTCCGGATCGAGCCAGGTCAGAAAGGCGAAGGCGCGCGCACCGGGTACCCTGTGGCTGGTTGCCGGAAGCGAGCCATAGGTCGTGAAATGCGCGGAAAAGACGATCACATGATCCTCGAGGATGGCCTGCGACACCGGAATGGGTCCGCCCTTCGTGCCGAACTTGCGCGCAAGCTGAACAGGCGAGGCATTCGATCCAAGGGCCAGCACGGGCTGTCGCCCGGCGATATCCAGCGGCCCTTCCTCTTGTTTTCCGGAGACGAAAACGAAACTCTCGAGAGGCGTGTCGAACGGATAGGCCGCAGCCCTTTCAGTGAGTTCGCAAGTCATGGTGCCAAATTTCTGCAATAGAGACTTGGCCAGACATAATGACAAAACACAGGAATGGATCAAGTTCCGGATGAGAAATGTGGTCAAAAAAAAGAAGCAGAAGGTTGTGTTTTCTGCCTTCGCTCTTTCGCGAAGTCCTGACAGATGACGGCCAGTCGATCCGGATCGCATGTTCGTGGCCGACTTCTTCCGGAAGCAACTTCCCGACTGGAAGCGATGTTGCCGGCTTCCTGAAATGACAGCGGGAAAGGCCATGACAGGCGTGCTCGCCGTTGCTGTCGCCGGATCAGATGCCGTAATACAGTTCCATTTCGGCCGGTGTCGGCAGGCGGGCGATGCGTTCGATCTCGTACCGTTTGACTTCGAGATACCCCTCGATCATCTCGTAGTTGAAGATATCGTCACGGGTGAGGAAGTCGTGATCCTGTTCGAGGGCGACGAGTGCCTCGTCGAGCGAACGGCAGGCGACCGGGATGCCTTCGAGTTCCTCGGGTCTGAGATCGTAGAGATTGCGATCCATGGCATCGCCGGGCTCCAGCCTGTTCTCGATACCGTCGATGCCGGCGAGGAGGATGGCGGTGAGTGCCAGATAGGGATTGGCGCTCGGATCGGCGAAACGGCA
>JAGREZ010000167.1:0-3119 GCA_020446285.1 Geminicoccaceae bacterium | reverse complement strand
CGTCGGCTCGTCGAGTCCCGATTGCAGGCGCTTGTAGCTGTTGGTCGTGGGATTGGTGAACGCATTCAGGGCGCGCGCGTGATGGAGGATACCGGCGATGAAGGCGAGGCATGTCTGGGACAGATCGGCATAGCCCTGTCCGGCGAAGACCGGTTTCTCGCCCTGCCACAGGGAGAGGGCGAGGCTCATGGATGCTCCGGGCTCACCCGCCATGGGTTTTGCCATGAAGGTGGCCGACTTGCCATAGGAGGCGGCGACCTGATGCACGACGTATTTGAGCATCTGCAACCGGTCCGCCGTCGCGAGCAGCCCGCCGCGTCCCATGGCGAGCATCTGCATGCATGCGGCGGGTCCGTGCTCGTGACGGAGTTCCGCGAAACCGAGCGAGCGCAGGACGGTCGTGATCTCGGCGCGGATATCGACGTGGTGATCGGCCGGAGGCAGGCTCAGGCTTGCCGCACCGGGCGCCGGCCTGTGTCCGGTATGTCCGCTGATGTGCTGAAGCGCGTCGGCCGTCCGGCTCTCGCTCGATTCCAGCGAGAAGGAACTTCGCATGGGGCCGTGTTCGATGCGCACATCGTCGAACAGGAAAAAGCCGATCTCGGCGCTGGCGATCATGGAGTTGAAGCCGGTCGCCTCGGCGAGCGCCGTCTCGGCGCGCCTTGCCGTCGATCGTGGATCGCGCTCGTAATCCATGGCCGCCGCCGGCTCGAGCGTGTCGCAGAGAAGCACGAGCGTCGGCTGTGCCGCAAACGGGTCGGCCCAGTCGGTGGCAAGATCGGGCCGGAGCAGAAGATCGCTGTCGGCCACGTCCCGCCAGCCGGGAACGGCGGCGCCGTCGATCAGGATGCCGCGCTTGAGGATCTCTCCGGTCACGCTTTTCGCTTCCACGGATGTGTGACGCCAGCGACCGGTAAGGTCGGTGAAACGCAGATCGACGGTTCTCACCCCCTCATCCTCGATCCGCGCCATGATTCGCGCCGCATCCGTCATTCCACACTCCCTGTCTGAACGAGCCTTCCTGCTGCTATGTATGCTCGTGCATCCTGCAAGCCAAGCGCAACGGTCGGCGTTTCCCTGCCATGCCGACAGATCGCCTCGATCGATGCCCGGCTGGAAGGGGACTTGTTTCGGAGCGCTGCGGTCCACACCTTTCAGCAGATATGACGGGGACGGAATCTCTCATGAACCACAGTCGCGGAACGATGGACGATCCAGCCGGTAAGTCCTCTGATCACCGGGCGAAGGGTGTCGAACGGCTGAAATACCTCGCCACCCTTCTGGACGACCGTTTCCGGCTGCCCGGAACGGACCTGCGCTTCGGTCTCGACGGGCTGATCGGCCTCGTGCCGGGTATCGGCGACACGATCACTTCCGGGCTCGGCCTGCTCATTGTCGGCGAGGCCTGGCGGCTCGGCTGCCGCAAGCGCACACTGGCGAGGATGATGGGAAATCTCGGCGTCGATTGGCTAACGGGCCTCGTGCCGCTCGTCGGCGACCTCTTCGATTTCGGCTTCAAGAGCAATCGCCGCAACGTCGCTCTCGTGATCGAGGAAATCGAGCGCGAAATCGAAACCGCGGCAAGGCGGGTCGATCGTTCGGGAACGGGGTAGAGCATCATGTCAACGTCACGAGGATCATGTCTCCTGCTGATCAACCGGGCTTCCCGATCCGGGCGGGACTCGTTCGACGAGGCGACGGCGCGCCTGCGACGGGCCGGCTTCACGCTCGACATCCCGGACATTCCCGATCCGCAGGCATCGCGCGATGCCATCGCCCGGAGCGACGCCGGACTGATCGTCGTGGGAGGCGGTGACGGAACGATATCGTCGGTAGCCGGCGCGCTGATCGAGGCACAGCGCAAGGTGGGCCTCCTTCCACTCGGGACGGCCAACGATCTTGCCCGTTCGCTCGGCATACCCGCGCGTCTCGAACAGGCCGTTGACGTGATTTCCGCCGGTGTCTCGCGGCCGATCGACATTGGCGTGGTCAATGGCAAGTATTTCTTCAATGCCGTGACGCTCGGCCTCGGCCCGGAGGTGAGACGGTTTCACGAATCCAGCGAGAAACAGCGCTGGGGCGTTCTCAACTATCCGCGCGCCATTCTCCAGACCATGCGTGACAGGACCTATTTCCATGCCGATATCACCGCCGGTGACGAGCACAGGAAGGCGCGTCTGCTACATGTCGGCATCGTCAACGGACGGTATCACGGCGGCGGGCTGCCGGCACACCGGGATGCCACGATCGACGACGGGATCCTCCATCTCTACGCCGTCAGGGCGGCGACGCCGCTTCGCTATGTAAAGCTGCTTCCGTCGTTGCTGACCGGGAGCAGTAACAATGAGGATATCCTGCGCATGGCTGGCGAGACGATCAGGATCGTGACCCGTGAGCCGATGCCCGTTACGGGTGATGGCGAGGAAGTGTGTCATACCCCGCTCGAACTTTCATGCAGGCCCGGCGCTCTGACCATGATGGTTCCGGGCGACCTTGCCGAACTGTCAACGGATTGAAACGACGGATTCCGCGCCAGTGCATCGATCCAGACAGATCATACGGATCTGTCTGGAAAAATTGATGCAAAAACAAGGAGCTGGTGCTCCGGTGAATGAACGAAGTGAATGCGCCTGAGTACTAGGCATCGAAAGAACCGCTCGTGGCATCCCGCCTTGAGCCTGTGGTCCACCCATCTCGCCGCAAGACGCGACATTCATGGAGAAAAGGGAATGCTCGAGCTTCTCAACGATCCCGGTGTATGGGCAAGCTTCGGCACGCTCGTATTGCTGGAGATCATTCTCGGCGTCGACAATATCATCTTCATATCGATCATCGCCGGTCGCCTGCCAGAGGAACAGCGCCCGCGCGCCCGCTATCTCGGGCTCTCCGGAGCGCTGGTGATGCGCATCGCGCTTCTGGCCTCGATCAGCTGGATCATGGGGCTGACAGCCAGCGTCATGTCCGTTTTCGGTATCGACCTTTCCTGGCGGGATCTGATCCTGCTCGGCGGCGGCCTGTTCCTGATCTACAAGGCAACCGGCGAGATCTATGTGGAAGTCGAGGGGCAGCATGAGGAAGGCTCGAAGTCCGGCAGCGCCACCTTTTCCGCCGTCATTGCC
>JAGREZ010000166.1 GCA_020446285.1 Geminicoccaceae bacterium | reverse complement strand
GGGTGAATGAACGAAGTGAATGCGCCTGAGCACTAGACTCTCGCGGCGATCTCGCGGATGACCCTGAAGGCATCGAGGACATCGCCGCGCCTTGTCGCATGAGCGCCGACACTCACGCGAATGACGAGGCGTCCGTCGATGCGGTTCGATGTGAGATAGATCCGGCCGTCGTCATTGATGGCATCGAGAAGCCGCTGGTTGAGCTCGTCCAGCTCCTCTTCGGCTCGTCCCGCGGGCCGCCAGCGAAAGGACAGGAGCGCCAGATTCGGTCCCGAGGTCAGTTCGAATTCGCCATTCCCGTCGATCTGCGAGGCGAGTTCCCGCGTCCATGCGATATGGTTGCGAAGCATCTCCTGCAGGCCGCTCACGCCGTAGTAACGCAGGACGAACCACAGCTTGAGCGCGCGAAAGCGCCGTCCGAGCGGAATGCCCCAGTCGCGATAATCGATGACCGAACCGGTCTCGCGCCCCTGCAGATAGGCCGGCAGGATGGAAAGCGTTCGAACGAGACTGTCCGGATCGCGAACGAAATGGGCGGAGCAGTCGAACTGCACGCCGAGCCATTTGTGCGGATTGAAACACAAGCTGTCGACGCTTTCGATCCCCTCGATCATGGCGCGATATTCCGGCAGGATCAGCGCACTTCCCGCCCAGGCCGCATCGACATGCAGATAGACACCGTGGCGCCGGCAGACAGCGGCGATGGAAGCCAGATCATCGACCGCGCCGACCCCGGTGCTTCCCAGCGTCGCGATGACAATGACGGGCCTGACATTCCCGGCCATGTCCCGCGCGATGGCTGCATCCAGCGCGGCCGCATCCATGCGCCTGTCGCCGTCGAGCGCGACCCTGCGCAGGCCGCGCGTGCCGATACCGGCGATCCTTGCGGCCTTCTCGACCGAGGAATGGGTTTCGTCACTGGCATAGGCGGCGAGTTCCGGGCCACCAGCGAGCCCGTCCTCGTTCCCCTTCCAGCCCAGAGCGCGCTCGCGGGCGGTGAGAATGGCGCAAAGGACGGCGCTCGACGCCGAATCCTGAATGACACCGGCGAAACCGCCCGGCAGGCCGATCATCCCGCGAAGCCATTCCAGCAGCCGGGTCTCGAGTTCGGTCGCCGCCGGCGATGTCTGCCAGAGCATGCATTGCGCGCCGAGCGTGGCGGTGATCATCTCGGCAAGCATGGAGGGTGGCGTCGCGTTTGCCGGAAAGTAGGCGAAGAATCGCGGATGCTGCCAGTGGGTCATGCCCGGCATCACGATCCGGTCGAGATCGGCCATGATCGCATCGAACGGTTCACCGTGAACGGGCGCGCCGGCCGGAAGTGCGGCGGCGATTTCACCCGGTGCCGACGGCGAACGCACGGGCCGCTCCCCGATGCCTTCGAGATAGTCCGCCATCCAGTCGGCAATCTCGTGCGCCCGCTTGCGGAATTCCCCCGTATCCATGCGCCGCTCTCTCACCTCCCGCCACCGACACAGCACTCACCCGCCCGTTGTCACCCGGAAACAGGCGGCTTGCAAGGCATGGACGAACGAGAGTGCAGCCTGCGTGGCGCCTGAACGCAAGCACCCCGCAAATCCGCCGGTATCGGCCGGCCTGAAACGGAAAAGGGCCCGGCGACCTCGTATCGGTCGCCGGGCCCTTTTCATCCATCTGCCGGTCTGCGGTTTCGACCTGCCCGGTTCAACCGGTGGTCAACCCCTGTGGTCCGTCAGAACTTGCGGGCGATACCCTCGATGTCGGCGCGCTCGATGCCGATATCGTTGAGCTGGAAATCGGACAGGCCGCGAAGCTCGCGGGCGGTGCGATGATAGCGACGCCATCCGTCGATCTTCTCGACCATGCGGAAGACGAGGCGCGGCAACAGGCTCTCGTTCGGCGCGGAAGACATCGAGCCGAATGCGGGAAGGGTGAGGTTCGAGTTCATGACAGGTCCTTTGATCGGAATACCGCAGGACCGGCAACACATGTGCGGGCCGGGCGGCGAACGTTTCTGAGCAGGTGTATGCCTATGAAAAGGCGGAAAAACCAATGCAAATTTTGCAGATCAGGATTGCCGGAAACGCAGGGATTTCAAACGCGTCACTTCACGTCGCGATCACGACATTCCGATGCGCAGCCGATTGCTTTCGGTCACCGTCTGGCACATGGTCCGTCCATGAACGACGAAGCCGCCCTGCCTGCCGTCGAACAACGCCCGTGGCTTGTCCGCCTGAGGGATCTGGTCGTCGGGCCGCCCCTGCCCGAGGGGCTTCCCGAACGTGTCGTTTCGATCATCCGCCGCGAGCAGGAAAAAAGCGAAATCCTGATCAGTTTCGCGCAGGTCTGCATCATCGCGTTCTTCTTCGCCTTCTACGCGCTCACGCCGAAGGGCTTCCCGCCCGATGTGCCGTTCGAACCGATCCCGGCCGCCCTCGCCTTCTATCTCGCCTTCACCCTCCTGCGGATATCGCTCGCCTTTCGCCGCGCGCTGACGCCGTTCGTCCTCACCCTGTCGGTGATCGTCGATATCGGTGTCCTGATGGTCACGATCTGGAGCTTCCACCTCCAGTACCAGCTGCCGCCGGAGATGTATCTCAAGGCGCCGACGCTGATGTATGTGTTCATCATGATCGCACTTCGCGCACTCCGCTTCGAACCGGGTTATGTCGTCATCGCCGGCGTGACGGCGGCGATCGGCTGGATGGTGCTGGTTGCCTACGCCATGGTCGTCGGCGACGAATCCATGATTACCCGCAGCTATGCGACCTATGTCACCTCGAATTCCGTTCTCGTCGGCGCGGAGGTCGACAAGATCGTCTCGATCCTCATGGTCTCTGTGATACTCGCGCTCGGCCTGTCGCGATCGCGGCGGCTGCTCTACCGCGCGGCCATGGACCAGCAGGCGGCAGCCGATCTCTCCCGCTTCTTCGCGCCGGAGGTCGCCGGCAGGATCCGCGACCATGAAGGCGATCTTCGCCCCGGCACCGCCGAACTCCGCGAGGCGTCGATCATCTTCATCGACATGCGCGGCTTCACCCGGACGACAGCGGGCATCGCCCCTGCCCGGATCATGGAGCTGATTTCCGACTATCAGGCACTGATGGTCGGGATCGTCCATGGCCACCGCGGCAGTGTCGACAAGTATATGGGCGATGGCATCCTCGTGAGTTTCGGCGCGACCCGGCCGAACGCAACCCATGCCGCCGACGCTCTTTCATGTATCGAGGATATTCTGGAAAAGGGGAGAGAGTGGACGGCGGGACGTGCGGCGGCCGGCAAGCCGGCTCCCGAGATCGCCGCCTCGCTCGCCAGCGGCATGGTGATGTTCGGCACCGTCGGCAGCGGCGAAAGGCTGGAATACACGGTCCTCGGCGAAGCCGTGAACCTTGCCGCAAAGCTCGAGAAGCACTGCAAGGTCGAGGGCGTGCGCGGCATCGTCGTCCGGCGGACGTTCGACATGGCGATCGCGCGGGGAACATCGACGAGGCTCGCCTGGCGGCAATGCGCGAACGCCACCATCGCCGATGTCGCCGATCCGGTCGATCTGGCACTGCTCGAGGAAGAATGATGCTGTTCGAAGGCTTCGAGGAACACCGGATCGAAGGGGACGGAACCGACATCTTTCTTCGCAAGGCCGGCGACGGGCCACCGCTCCTGCTGTTGCACGGCTACCCGCAAACCCATGTCATGTGGCATGCCGTCGCCGCGAAGCTCGTGCAACATTACACACTCGTCATTCCCGATCTGCGCGGCTATGGCGACAGCGGCAAGCCGGCGAGCGATGCCGCACACAGGGTCCATTCCAAACGGGCGACCGCCCGCGACATGGTCGCCGTCATGGATCGCCTCGGCTTCGCCCGGTTCATGGTCGCGGGTCACGATCGGGGCGGCCGGGTGACCCACCGCATGTGCCTCGACCATCCCGATTGCGTGACCCGTGCAGCCGTTCTCGACATCGTGCCCACCGCCACCGTGTTCGCGGCGACCGACAAGGACATCGCCACGGGATATTATCACTGGTTCTTCCTCGCCCAGCCGAACGGCCTGCCGGAACGTCTGATCGGCCACGAACCGGAATTCTTCCTGCACAGCTGCCTTGCCGGATGGTCGGGCGGGCGGCTGGATTTCTTCGATCCCCGCGCGCTCGCCGAATATGAGCGCTGCTTCGCCGATCCCGAGGTCATTCATGCGACCTGCGAGGATTATCGCGCCGGCGCCGGAATCGATCTCGAGGACGATGCGGGCGATGCCCATCGGCGGATCGAATGTCCGCTTCTCGTCCTCTGGGGCCGTCGCGGCCTCATGCACCGACATTTCGACGTGCCCGCAACATGGCGGGAAAAGGCATCCGCTCCGGTCTCGGCCGCCGCTGTCGATGCCGGCCACTTTCTCTGCGAGGAAGCACCCGACACAACCGCGGCACACCTGCTCGATTTTTTCGGCTCGCATTGATTTATCGACTTATAGGAGAAATGACTCTGATTTAATTCTACTTTTGGGGTATTTTCTGTGCTACGACGATTGCCCTACCGTCTTTCGTTCAAGGTCAGAGAAGTGCCCAAAGCAAGCATTCCGCGTCGTCTGGCATCGGCATTCTGTCTGCTTCTGCCGTCATTGAGCCCTTCACTCTCCGCAAACGCGGCCGACATGGCTGCGGGCGAGCGGTCCTTCGTTCATGTACCGGCCGCCAAGCCGCTGGATATGGCCTCGCGTCTCGCCGTCGAGCCCGCCGCCGGTCCGCCCGGCGGGTCGATCAGCCATTTCGAGATTCCGGGGCTCGTCATCCATGTCGATCATGGCCGGGGTCTGCTCGCATCCCGGATCGATCGCGGATTGCTCGACAGGCGCGACATCCGCCATCAGACGAACCTCCTCGAGCGGGCCGTCGAGCAGCAGCAGGCGACGGGCGACCCCCTCCTGACGGCGAGGCTCACGGAAATCTACGAAGCGCTCGCCGGACTGGCGCTCATGCTCGACGATGCCGATGCCGCGAGGCTCTCGCAGGAAAGGGCGGTCGATCTGTTCGATGTGCCCGGGATCGACGAACGTCAGGGCCGTGTCATGGCCATCGCCCGGCTTCGCACGCTCGATCGCTGGGGCGATCTGAGCTTCAGGCTGGGTGATTTCGAGACCGCCTCCCTCGCCTATCGGGAAATCGCCGAAACGACCATCGCGATCGGCGAGGATGACGGCGCAGTGGAAACACCCTGGCCACGGGTCGCCCGGACGCTGGTCAAGCTTGGCGCGTCACGAACGGAAATGGGCGACCGGTCCGGCGCGCTCGAGGCATTCGAGGCGGCCGGTTTCGTCACCCGGACACTTCTTTCCGACGCACGCACGCTGCCGGCAAGCCACCGTCCGCTGTCGATGCAATTGTCCTTCATTCAGGGCCGGATCGAAGAGATCGGCGGTGAAATTCGCCCGACGGAGGATATCGCTCCGCATGTGCTGCCCATCTCGGACGAGACATAGGCATGACCGACGTTCTCGAAGCACCCGAACAGCACCTCGACACGGTCCGACGCGACCGCGAGGTCGATACCGCGGAATCCATGAAGATCGCCATGGAGCGGTCGGGTGTCCCCTACGCCCGGCAATCGCGCGATCTGCTCGCGCTCAGGCGCGGGCCCGGCGGGATCGAGCCCAAGGAATACTACTACTACGCGCTCTATGACCGCTCATTGTACGATGACGCGGCGCGTGCGGCCTTTCTCGGCCGATGGCGGGTTCACCGCATGGTGAGCGCGCTTGCCGAAGACGTGTATGGCAGGACGACCGACAAGGTAACGACCCAGAATCTGCTCGCTGACGCCGGCATCGCCGTACCGACGACGCTTGCCGTCTACGGCCGAAGCGAAGATGTGAGCAAAGACGCCGCCTGGATCCATGACATCGACGGACTGCGGCGGATTTTCCGGGCCATGACGCCCGCAGGCCTGTTCGGCAAGCCCGTGCATTCGGTCGGCAGTCTCGGCGTGATCTCGATCGACGGATTCGATGCCGCCGGGGATACTGTTCTCGCCTGCGATGGCCGCGCCATTGCGCTCAGCGAATTCGCGACCGAACTCAGGCGCTACGAGGAGCGGGGATACCAGTTTCAGGAGCGTCTGCGGCCTCATCCGGAGATTGAACCGGTGATCGGCAACCGCATAGGCACATTGCGCGTGCTCGTCGTCAATACGGAAGAACAGACCACAATCATCCGCACGAGCTGGAAGATTCCGACCGGCGACAACATGGCCGACAATTTCTGGCGTCCGGGCAATCTCCTCGCAGCGGTCGAGCCCGACACCGGACGGGTCTTCCGGGTGGTGGACGACGTCCATCCAAGGCTGCGCGAGGTCAGCGCCCACCCGGACACCGGTGCGCCGCTGGTCGGCTTCGTCCTTCCGGACTGGCAGGCGATGCGCGAAACGGTGATCCGGGCGTCGAGGGAAATGCGGGGACTTCCCCTGCTCGGCTGGGATATCGCATTGACGGACCGCGGTCCCATGGCGGTCGAGGTCGAGGGCAATGGCGGTCATCCGATGATGACCCAGCTGCCCCAGGGCCGCGGCTTGCTCGAGGAACCGGCCGTTCGCGAGCTCATGGCGGGAATCAGGCGGACCCAGCCCGGCCTGCCCGCCCTGATCGGGCGATGGATCCTGCGAAAGCTGCGCGCAGACGGCTGAACGTGCTAGCTCTCGTCCTGCAACAGGCAGGGGGGACGAGCCATGGCCGACAGTTCGGAGCAACGCGCGCGGGAGGATCTGGACCGGGCATTCACGATGCGGTTCGGCGAGACGGTCGCCCTGCCCGATGACATTGATGACATCGGCGGGGAAGGGCTCTCGCGGCTCGCGGCGATGGCGGCGCGCCGGTCACACAGGAACTGGGCGGATCGTCCGGTCAGCGACGAGCTGATCGGGCTTCTCGTGCGGATCGCCCTCTGCGCGCCATCGAAGAGCGACCTGCAACAGGCCGACATCATCCGCATTCGCGAACCCGGCCAGCGGCGCCGGATCGCGGATCTGGTGCCGTCCATGCCGTGGGTGGCGACGGCACCGGCGTTTCTGGTCATCTGCGGCAACAACCGGCGCATCCGCCAGATCTGCGAGGAACGGCGCCATCCCTTCGCCAACGACCATCTCGATGCGTTCTTCAACGCCGCCGTCGATGGCGGGATTCACCTCGCATGGCTGCTCATGGCGGCCGAGATGGCGGGGCTCGGCGGCTGTGCGGTGAGCGTCATCCGCAACGCCGCCGCCGAGGTCAGCGCGATCCTGCAGCTGCCCGACCACGTCTTCCCCGTCGCGGGACTGGCGCTGGGCTGGCCCGCCGAAGCCGGCACCATCGTTCCCCGACTGTCGCCGGATGTGACCTTTCACCATGACCGGTACGAGGAAGCCGGCATGGACGCGATCAGCGCCTATGACCAGAGGCGCCGCGAGGTCGCCCCCTACGGCTCGCAACGACGCACCGACCGTTTCGGCGAGTGCGACGATTATGGCTGGATGGAGGAAAAGGCCCGTCACTACGCCCTGCCGGAGCGGGCCGATTTCGGCGCATTCATCCGCTCCAGGGGATTCAGGCTGGACTGAAGGCGGACATCGCCATGTTCGACGCCGTCCTGCCGCTCATCCTGCTCATCCTTCTCGGTGCTGCTCTCGCCCGCGGCGGATTTCTCGACGAGAGCCGCCGGCGGGCCATGGACGCGCTGCTGTTCTTCGTGCTGATGCCGGCCTTCATCATCGCGAGGCTGGGACGATCGGAACTCGACGAGCGGGCGCTGTTCGACCTCTGCCTGCTCGTGACGGCGCTGATCGCCGCCGCCGGTCTGCTCATGCTTGCCCTGCGCCGACCGATCTGCGCCGCGCTCGGCGATCTCTCCGGGCCGACCTTCACCTCGCTGCTTCAGGGCGTCATCCGCAACAATTTCTTCATTCCCTTCGCGATCGCCGAAAGTGCCGGCCTCGACATCGGCGCCCTGCTCGCCATGGCCACGGTGCTCAACATCCTGCCGGCAACGGCGATCAGCGTGTTCGCGCTCGTTCGTCATGGCGACGGCCGGCAGAGCTTCGGCTGGCGCGGCGCCCTTGCCGCCCTCGCCCGCAATCCGCTCGTGCTTGCCGCAATCGCCGGATCGGCGCTGAGCGTCAGCGGTCTCGGCCTCGCCGCACCGTTCGAAGGTGCACTGCGAATGCTCGGCGACGGCGTCCTCGGGCTCGCCCTTCTCGCGGTCGGTGCCGGTCTCAGGCTTTCGGCGATGCCGCGCGCGCGTGCCGGCATCCTGCTCGCATCCTTCGCCAAGCTCGTTCTGCTGCCGCTGGCGGCGTGGGGAACAGGACGCATGATCGGGGCCGACGCTTCCACCGCACTCGCGGCACTCATGCTGCATTGCGCACCGACCGCCGCCGGCGCCTTCATCCTCGCAAGACAGCTCGGCGGCGACAGCGAGACCATGGCGGTCATCATCTCGTTCCAGACACTCGCATGTCTCGTGACCATGCCGACGATCCTGCAGATTCTGGCGGCGCAATGACGCAATGACCGGAAACGGCCCTCCGCAACACCGCCCGCACCTTCTGCGGAGCGGAAGCGGCCGGAAAAAAGAGCGGTTGCCGAATGGCGACTTCGGCGCAACACTGGGGTCGGAATTCCGGTATTGGTGAGGATGAAGTCCCTATCGCCAACACCCCAATCACCGACAGAGAGTGTCCGGG
>JAGREZ010000165.1 GCA_020446285.1 Geminicoccaceae bacterium | reverse complement strand
GACGACTTGCCCGAGCCCGACAGGCCCGTCATCACCACCAGCCTGAAGCGCGGAATATCGACATCCACGGATTTCAGATTGTGCTCGCGCGCGCCGCGAATGCGAATGTGGTCGTCCATGGATGCCCTGGAGCTCCGATGCGGATGGGGATCGACGGGCATCGTCACGCCCGCACATGTCTCTATTACGCCCGAAACATCGAACGGGCTCAACCCGTGATGCGGTATTCGGGTTGCAACTCATTTGGGGCGGATCACGGACGGTCGCAAGGCGGGCAGGGCGAAGCGGAGACTTTGCCACAGACGCCGCACCCGGCAGCGGAGCCTGCCCGATTCCCGTGCATGCGAAACCGCGGGGCGATCCTCGAGGCCGAGCATCGCCGGCAGCCAGTCGTAATACGGTCCCATTTCAAACTCCGTCTTGAGTTGCGGATTTTTTCTGGCTAGCTGATCCTTCCTGCCAGCATGCTGTCAGCAGCATTCGTCGATGATCTCCGGCATGGAAAACGACATGCGGTTGTCTTTGCGGAGGAAGTGCGTTGCGTCGGGCCGACAGGCTTTTCGAGATCATCCAGCTCATGCGCCGGCGCGGACTCGTCCGGGCACGCGATCTGGCCGAAGCGCTCGAGGTATCGGAGCGGACGGTCTATCGCGACATTGCCGATCTCGTCGCACAAAGGGTGCCGATCACCGGCGAGGCCGGGGTCGGCTACATGCTGGACAAGGGGTATGACCTGCCACCGATGATGCTCACGCGTGCGGAAATCGAGGCTCTGGTGATGGGCGTGCGCATCATCGAGACCTGGAGCGATTGCGAGATGTGCGACGCCGCCGGCAGCCTGCTCGCGAAGATCGAGGCGGTTCTGCCCGAAGAGCTCCGGCCGATGATCCGCACATGCCACCTGCTCGCACCCGCCAATCATGACACGGTCGCCATGGACATCGACCCGGTGGAACTGCGCCGTGCGATCCGCGAGCAGCGCTACGTCAACATTGATTACAGCGACATCAACGGAACGCGCAGCATGCGTCGTATCCGCCCGCTCGGACTTGCCTTCTACGGCCCGGTCTGGCTCCTGTTCACATGGTGTGAATTGCGTCTCGACTTCCGCTCGTTCAGGCTGGACCGCATCTGCGCCATGGAGGTCACCGGCGACCGGTTCCCGAGGGAACCCGGCCGCGGTCTTCAGGATTTCATGAAAAGCTGGGAAAACTGGGTCGAACGTCTGCGCGACGACCGGGAGACCATCCCGGAACCCGCCGGCTGCAACAGGGAAACACCACCATGAAACTCTATCACTGCCCGCAAACCCGTGCCTTCCGTGCGCTCTGGCTGCTGGAGGAGAGCGGCCTCGATTTCGATATCCTGCCGGTGGACATCCGCGACGAGGCTTCGCGCGCCGATGCGACATTCCGCAGTGCCTCGCCGATGGGCAAGGTTCCGGCCCTGATCGATGGCGACACCAAACTCTGGGACAGCGGTGCCATCGCGCTGCATCTCGTCGACAGCTACCCGCAGGCCGGCCTCGGCCCGGCGGTCGGCGAGCCCGGACGCGGAAGCTTCGTCCAGTGGCTGATGTTCACCAATGCCGTGTTCGAACCGGCGCTCATGGAGAAATTCACCAATGCCGCCGTCGACAGTTCGAGAAGCGGCCATGGCAGCTTCCCGCAGATGATCGAGGTCGTCGAAAACGGGCTGCAGCCGGGCCCCTGGCTCATGGGCGAGCGTTTCACCGCGGCCGATGTGCTGGTCGGCTCGTCCTGCCATTTCATGAAGCTCTTCGGCGCCATGCCCGACAGCCCGCCGATCGCCGCCTATATCGAACGGTGTCAGTCGAGACCGGCGTTTGCCGCTGCCCAGGCGGTGGAGGCGAAGGCATCTGCGGGCGATGAATAGACGGGCGCCACGATCGGATCGAACGTCTGGAAAAGCACCTCGCTAGAAAAGCACCTCGAATGTGACCATCGCGCCCGCGCGCGTCGTGTCGGCGATGCGCTCGAACTCGCCGCGCAACTCGAGGCGGGTGGTGTTCTCCTCATTGCTTCGGGCAAGAGCGATGCCGCCGCCGTAACCGCAATCATGGGTCTGCGACTGGACCTCCATGTGCTGACAGCCGATGCTCGGGGCGAGTTTGAACAGTGACTGACTGGTGGCGACGGGGTGGTCGTCGAGGGCGATCCGCAGTTCGGGGGTGAACGTGGCGCGGCCGATGCTCACGGCACCGACATCGAGGTCGAGGCCATGATCGGTGAGGCCGTAGGCGTGGCCGCTCATGTCGATACTGCCGACATCGTTGCGGCCGTAGATCAGCGCAAGTTCGGGCCAGAGCTCGAAGCGTCCGTAACCGACCGTTCCGGTCAGTGCCATGCTGGCTGTGGTCGAGTAGGTATTGTAGTCGCTGTCGACGGCGAGCACGTCATTGTTCATGTCGAGATCGTTGCGATGAACGACGGCACCGACCAGTGCATCGAAATAGAGATTGTCGAAGAAGCGGGCGATGACGTACCCGCCGGCGGAAGCGCCGATGTCGAGCTTGCGTCCCTCGAACGCTCCCTCGATCTGCGATCGGCCACCTTCCAGCCCGAGAAACTGGCCGATGAGAGCATTCCTGCCGAGGGGACGTTCGAGGACGTAACGGATGCCGGTGCGCATCGTCATCGAGCCATCATCGTCGCGAACGACATCAAAATCGCCATAGACGATCTGCCGCGCACCGAAGCGTACATCACCCTGCTCATAGTGGAAGCTGGCATCGCCATTCAGGGTACCGTCCGCATATTCGAAGAAGCTCTCGAAGCTGTAGGGTTTCCTCTCCTGCTGCTGGCGGCGCGCCAGAGTGACGAGCGCCGGCTCGAACGGATCGACGCTCTCCCGCCCTTCCTCCTCCTCGCGGGTTTCCAGCATGAAGCGGTCGCGGGCCTGCCTGATCAGCCGGCGATGGGCGCTCATCGTGTTCTGGAGCGACCGCCGTGCCTCGGCCTGCACCGCGTCGCGTATCTCCCGGCGGTAGCGGGCGAACTCGTTGGCCGGTGATCCTGCCTGGATCGAGTAGGTCGGGGCCGCACGATTGGCGTTCCCCGAATTGTCGAACGCGACATTGGCGGGAACATCCACCGTCACGATCCTGCCGATCACCGGATCCAGCTCGATTCTGTATTCGGTGGCCGAAACGGCGTTGAAACTGCCCGGAACGAGCGTCGCCGTGCCTGAGCCGATGACGATGTCGCTGACGTCGAAGCCGGTGACGTCCTGACTGAAGGTGATCGTCACGGTGAAGCGTTCGAGCACCGGCGTGGTCGGGCCGCTGATCGTCACCTCGGGAACCAGCGTGTCCACCGGCGCACTCGATGCGTTGCCGGCGGCATTGTCGTTGCCGGCGATGTCTGTGAAGACGCTCGCCGCCACCGTCACATTGACCGTTCCCTCGAAATCGACGGCGGGGGTGAAGGTTGCGTGATAGATTTTCGGGTCGCCGGGATCGACCGTGACAGCACCGATGGAACCTGTATCCAGCGTCACATCGTCCTTGCTGAAGCCCGCGACCGCCTCGTTGAAGGTGAAGGCGATATCGGCGGTTTCGCCGTACTTCACCGAGGTCGGGTCGATGGTGATGGCAAGAAGCTGCGGGGCGATCGTATCCACCGTGATGTTCTGCGCCGGGCTGGCCGGCGAGACATTGCCGGCAGCGTCCTTTGCCGTCATCGTCACACTGTTGTCGCCCTCGGAAAGCTCGCCCGCGCCGAAACTGTAGGTCCAGTTGCCGCTGCCGTCGGCCGTGGTCTCGCCGACCTTGATGCCGCCGACAAGGATTTCCACCGTCGAATTGGCTTCCGCCGTGCCGCTGATATCGGGTTGCTCGACACTGGTGATGAAATCACCCTTGGCAGCACTGTCATCGGCATCGGCGATAACCGGGCCGGTGGGTGCTGCGGGAGCGGTGGTGTCGGCGGTGTAGGCGAGCTGGTTCGAGGGCGTGGTGCTGGCCACGCCGACGGTATCGGTGAAGCTGGCGCTGGCGATCTGGACATCGATGGCGCCGTCGCTCGTGGACGTGACGTCAAAGCTGTAGATCGCACCGGCATTGTTGCCGGTGCCGGTCGATACGAGCTGCAGATTGCTCGCCGTGCCGTTGGTGATGGTGATGTCGCCGGTCGTGAAACTCGAGGGATTCGGTGCGAGCGTGAATTCCGCTGTTACCGTGAACTGGTTGACCGGCGAGGTGGCCGGTGATGAGAGGGTCACTTCCGGCGGTGGCAGGTAGTAGGCGATAACCACTGTCCCGTCGCCGCCGTCGCCGGCAAAATATGTGGAGAACGCACCACCACCACCGCCGCCGCGTCCATCGGCGCCGTTTTCGGCCATGGTAGAAGAGGGACTGCCCGCGCCGCCACCACCGGTTCCGCCGGCACCCGCACTGGCTGCCCCATAGCCACCACTGTACACGCCACCGCCGCCGCCGCCATAGAACAGGCCGGTGATTGCCGATTGCCTTCCGTTTCCGCCATTTCCGCCCACATAGGGCGACGCATCCCCGCCGGCGCCCCCGGCGCCGCCGCCACCTCCACCCGCAATACCGTCGTTGGGAGGGGCACTGGCGGACGATCCCCCCTGATAGCCTTGTCCGGCGGTACCCGTTCCTGGTGGATAGGTGGTGAACAGACTGGTTGTTTGGACAATGCCGCCGCCGCCACCGCTACCTCCGTTGCGCAGTGTGTCGAGACCGGTGGTGAAAACGGGAGTACCGCCTCCCAGGGCGGTCTCGCCGTTGAACGCGGAGTTCCCGCCTTTTTCTCCGTACAGTCGTGCGTTGTTGGGATTCGTTCCACCGGCGCCGACGGTGACGTCGTATGCCGCCGCACCGATGGATTGCGAGAGTGTCTCGATCATACCACCGCCACCGCCACCGGCACCGGTATATTGGTATAGACTTCCACCCTCGCCATACCAGCTGCCGATCCCGCTTCCGCCGCCGCCAACGATGAGATAGTCGGCGGTGAGTGTGCCGCCGGGCCAGGAGGTGGGGATGTCGAAAGCGTCGGTGCCGTCATTGGCGGTGTTGAAGGTATGGATGCGATAATGCTGGCCGCTGCGATTGATTGCCGAGACGGTTCCGCCGGAGGGGACTTCGAGTGCCCATGCACGGCTCGCCGGATACAGGGCCGTCGTGGCCAGAAGTGCCGGAACCAGCGCCGCCTGGAATTTCAATTTCATCCTTGGATTCCAATAAACCTGCTCAACGATAGTGCATCATAGATAGAATATGATGTTAGAAAATTAACTTAAAGGAGAATTTTGCTGGATCGGCGGCTATCGGCATTCGGTCGACAGACGGCTAAAGTGCGTGTAGCCAACGATCAACGTCACAACGGGAACAGCGATTCATGGCAGGAAGCGTCAACAAGGTCATTCTGTTGGGCAATCTCGGGCGCGATCCCGAGGTGCGCTACACGCAGAACAACCAGAAGATCGTCCATCTCAACATCGCCACCTCCGAGCGTTGGCGCGACCGCCAGTCGGGCGAGCAGCGCGAGAAGACCGAGTGGCACCGGGTGGTGATCTTCAACGAGAATCTCGCCGA
>JAGREZ010000164.1:470-2460 GCA_020446285.1 Geminicoccaceae bacterium | reverse complement strand
GGCGATTACGTCTATCTCGCGCCATCGATCTACAACCTGTCGACGACGCGCGACCGCCATCCCGAAATCGAGTTTATCGATATCAAGACGGTCAACCCAACCTGAAGGCTTCGTGATGTTGTTTGAAACGGCCGAGGCCTTCGAAAAGGCGCTGGCAAAACTGCCAGTGCCGAACGAAGTGCATCGCCTGGCGGCCGCTCGCCGTCAGGATCGCTTGACGAAGCCTCCCGGATCGCTGGGGCGCCTGGAAGAAATCGCCAGGCATCTGGCCGGATGGCATGTCGACGGCATTCCCAGGGCGAAGCGTGTGAAGGTCGCCGTCTTTGCTGGAAACCATGGCGTCACGGCGCAAGGCGTCTCTCCTTATCCCGCGTCGGTGACCCAGCAGATGGTGGCCAACTTCCAGTCCGGCGGTGCGGCGATCAACGCGATTTCAAGCAGCCTTGGGCTGGAATTACAGGTCGTGCCGCTCGATCTGGATAAGCCGACAAATGATATTGCGATTGGCCCTGCGATGAGTGCCGCTGAAACGCTTGCGGCCTTGAACGCCGGAGCCGACGTCGTCGATGAGGCAAGTGACATCCTCGTCCTGGGCGAGATGGGGATCGGCAACACCACCATCGGTGCAGCACTCGCCGCTGCCCTTCTCGGCGGTTCGGCGAGCGCGTGGGTCGGTCCCGGCACCGGCCTCGACGATGCCGGCGTCCGGCACAAGGCGGCGGTGGTCGAGGAGGCGCTCGACCTGCATCGCGCGTTCTTCGGCGATCCGCTGGAGGTCCTTCGCCGTCTCGGCGGCCGCGAACAGGCCGCACTCGCCGGATGTATCGTCGAGGCGCGGCGCCGCCGCATTCCGGTGATGCTCGACGGGTTCATCTGCTGCGCCTCGGCTCTCGTCGTGCAGAAGCTGGACCCGGACGGGCTCGCCCATTGCCAGATCGCCCACCGCTCGAAGGAACCCGGCCATGCGCGCATGATCGAGGCGATGGGATTCGAGCCGATCCTCGATCTCGGCATGCGCCTCGGCGAGGGCAGTGGCGCCGCCGTGGCGCTCGGCATCCTCGAGGCGGCGGTTGCCTGTCACAATGGCATGGCGACCTTCGCCGAGGCGGGTGTCGCCGGCCGCGACGATTGAGTGCAGACGGTACCGGCCTCGCCATGGTCGACGATCTCCGTCTCGCCTTCGCATTGCTGACGCGCCTGCCGGTGGGGCGCCGTGCGATCTCGGGCGTTCCCGCCGCGGCGGTCTGGGCCTTTCCGCTCGTGGGCGGCATCCTCGGGCTCGCGGCGGGCCTCGCCGCTCTCCTTCTTTCCCTCATCCTCGCCGAGCGGGTGGCGGTCGTTCTCGCCATGCTGCTCCTGCTCCTGGCAACGGGCGCGCTGCACGAGGACGGGCTCGCCGATGTCGCCGACGGCTTCGGCGGTGGCGGTGACAGGGAGCGCAAGCTCGCCATCATGCGCGACAGCCGCATCGGCAGTTATGGCATGCTCGCACTGGCGGTGGCGATGCTGCTGCGTCTGGAATGCCTTTCGGCGCTCGCCGGTTCCGGTCTTGCGTTTGTCTGGATGGCGGCGGGTGCCTGTGGCGGGGCCGCCATGACGGGCATGCTCGCGATCACGCCGGCGGCACGCAGCGACGGGCTCGGCTCGTCGGTCGCCGATCCCGGTCGGGCACGCGTTCTCGCTGCCTTCCTACTCACCTTGCTTCTCGCCGCCGTCGCCGGACCGGCCGGGCTCGCCATGCTGCCCGCCACGTTCATCGCCACGCTGGCGATGCGATGGCTCGCGATGCGGCAGATCGGCGGGTTTACCGGCGATGTGCTCGGTGCGACGAAGATCGCGGCCGAACTTGCCGGGCTGCTCGCCGCGACAGCCATCCTGATCCGGCCATGAGTATCGCCGCCGCCCTGCTGCTGGATGCGATCGTCGGCGATCCGCCCTTGCTCTGGCGGCGCGTGCCGCATCCCGTCGTCTGGGCGGGGCGGTTCATCGA
>JAGREZ010000164.1:0-375 GCA_020446285.1 Geminicoccaceae bacterium | reverse complement strand
GTCGAACGATTGCCGGGCGGAGCGGTTCTTTCACCGCTGATCGCGGCGATCCTTCTCGCCGGCAGGAGCCTGCAGGAACATGTGCGCGCGGTCGCAACGGGGCTGGATACGGGGCTTGCCGAGGGCAGGCGGGCGGTCGCGCGGATCGTCGGACGCGATGTCGAGGTTCTCGATGAACCGGCGGTCGTGCGTGCGGCGGTGGAATCGGCGGCGGAGAACTTCTCCGATGGTCTGGTGGCACCGGCCTTCTGGTATGCCCTTCTCGGGCTGCCGGGGATCCTCGTCTACAAGGCCGTGAACACGGCGGATTCGATGGTCGGCCATCGCAACGAGCGCCATGGCCGGTTCGGCTGGGCGGCGGCGCGGCTGGACGAT